>JAPUEP010000177.1 GCA_027492515.1 Hyphomonadaceae bacterium | reverse complement strand
CGAAATATTTTGGAGCACCGCCAACATTTTGAATTGAAACATAAGTTTGTTTTGGTGGTCGTTTGGAAGGCATAACTTTAGAAGGTGGTAAATCTACTTTAATATCCACTGTTGCGATTGGTGCCGCAACCATGAAGATAATAAGTAGAACTAACATTACGTCCACGAATGGAATGATGTTAGGCTCTGCGTTGGTGTCAAATTGACCACGCTTTGCATGTCCACCTGTTGATACTTTTGCACCCATAAAGGCCTCCTGTATATTAAGATTTAGGAATTAGCCTTTAGTGTCCATATCGCGAGAAAGGGTAGCCAAGAAAGTTGCTTTCATGTCATCCAAATCGCCACCAACAGTAGAGATTGCCTTAGAAGTGAAGTTATAAATCAACACTGCAGGAATAGCTGCCAATAGACCAGCTGCAGTAGCAAGAAGAGCTTCCGCGATACCAGGCGCAACAACTGCCAATGATGTAGTTTGAGAGTTAGCAATACCGATGAACGAGTTCATGATACCGAAAACTGTACCAAATAGACCGATGAACGGCGCGTTCGCACCAATTGAAGCCAAGAAAGTCATGTTTGAACCAAGGTCATTGATACCTTTATTTTGTTCAATATCCATAGCAGTTTGGATACGGCCCAAAGTGTGGTCGCCAGTTTTCATGTTGTAAAGGCCAAGTTCACGAGTTTTAAGAACCTCAGCATAGCCAGCAGCAAACATACGTTTTGCAATTGAATCTGGTTGTTTTGCAACAGCTTGAGATGCTTCATCAGGTGTTTTAGCTTTATTCATAGTAGTAATAAAGTTTGAAATTTTGGCTTTGTTTGAACGCATAACCAAGATTTTTTCGAACAATAGTGAAAGTGCATAAACAGCACATGCAACTAGAATGAATAATACGACTTTAGAAACGATAGTTGCATCATTTACCATGCCCCAAAGAGACATACTGCCTTGTTCAGCAGTAGCTTTTGCAGCTTCGGCAGCAGCAGCAGCCTCAGCATCAGAAATGGCAGCCGGTGCAGCAGCAACGACATTTGAAACAGTGTTTGTAGCGTCAACAGTTGCGTTAGCTACGGTATTTGCGGTATCACCGCTTGCTTGTAAGAGCGCGAACATAGGTTCTTAATCCTCCAAAAGTTAAAACCAACCATTAAAAATTTCTTAATGATTAAGCGCGGACTTAACACCTAGCGACCTAAGTCGTAATTGAAAAGCCCCCAAAAGTAATTTTTGACACATTTTGACACTTTTTGTCATTACAATAGCATTTTGGCAAAATCAGGGCAAAAAATTGTGCACCCGCGAACAAAATATGACAATTTAATAACAAAAAATACAAAAAACAGCAAAAAAGTTTCGCCGACATTCTGTCGCCCACAATTTATGTAAATGAAATATAATTTTAAAAATCAATACTCAAAAAACAGAAATTCAAGTGTTAATAAATAGTAAACTTTGAAAACCACAATGAGTCAATAGGACATTCACAAGCCATAACAGCTTATAATTCAGCCAAAATAATTTTATCAATAATTATAGTAATTACCTATTGATAACAACAAATAACAATTAGTCTTTTGAATATAGATCTGGCCTTCTATCACGGAAAAAGCCCCATGCTGCGCGGTGTGTTTGCAAGAAATCGAGGTCAAATTCACCAACAATTACCCCCTCTTCATCGCGGCCCAATTGCGCAATTTTATCGCCCCGATGGTCGGCAATGAAACTTGAGCCATAGAAATTTTGCGGTGCACCAAAACCTTCTTCAATTCCTATTCTATTTGCTGCAATTACTGGAATAATGTTTGAAACGGCATGCCCCGTCATGACGCGTTGCCATGGATCTTTGGTGTCCAATGAACCATCATGCGGCTCGCTGCCGATGGCTGTTGGATAAAAAAGAAGCTCTGCGCCCTTTAATACCATTGCGCGGGCGCATTCGGGATACCATTGATCCCAACAAATGCCGACGCCGATTTTGGCATATTTAGTGTCCCAGACTTTAAAGCCTGTATCACCCGGTCTAAAATAATATTTTTCCATATAGCCCGGGCCATCAGGTATGTGGCTTTTTCTGTATGTGCCTAAAATTTCACCATCTGCATCAATTATAACCACGCTATTATAATATCGCGGGCCATCCTTTTCATAAATTGAAACTGGAATCACCACAGAAAGTTCTTTGGCGATAGGCTGCAAAGCGATTACGCATGGATGCGTGTTGGCAGGATATGCATGGGAAAACCATCTTTCATCTTGGGTTGTGCAAAAATAAATATTTTGGAACAACTCACTTGGCAGGATTATTTGTGCGCCTTGTTTTGCAGCATCACGAATAAAGCCAATAGTTTTTTCAATATTATGCGCCATATCATTTGTATAAGAGGTTTGGATTGCGCCAACTTTTACAATTCGCTTATTTGCCATTTATATAAACCTATTTTGGTTGTTGCTGCGTGATGCAATGGAAAGAACCACCACCAGTTAATACAGACATTGCATTAATACCAATAATTTTGTGATTAGGAAAACAATCGCCTAAAACACGCAATGCTTCGTCTGTGCTTTTGCTACCATAATGCGGCATCACTACTGCACCATTTCCAATTATAAAATTCATGTGTGAAGCGGGAATAATTTCATCATCTTCATTGGTGATTAAGCCAGGGCTTGGGGCGCGGACAATTTCAAAACTTTGACCATCCAAATTCTTCATTGCGCATAAATCATTATAGATTTTATTCAACACATCCTTATTTGGGTCATCATCACCAAAAGGTGATTGGCAAATTATTGTATTTTCGCCAATAAAACGTGCAATATTATCAATATGCCCATCTGTATGGTCATTCAAAAGCCCATCTTCAAGCCATAAAATCTGTTTTGCGCCCAAATCATTGACCATTATGGTTTCAATATCAGATTGCGAAAGATTTGGATTGCGGTTCTTATTCAATAGGCATTGTTTAGTTGTAAGGAAAACCCCCGCGCCATTACCATCAATTGAACCACCCTCAAGGATGAAATCTATTGCTTTGCTGCGAGTTTTTGCGGCATCAACAAGTTTAGAATTAACCTCATCATCATGCTCAAGAATATATTTACCGCCCCAACCATTAAAGCCAAAGCAAAGTGCAATTTCGCCATTTTCATCTTTGGCAAAAATTGGCCCTGTATCTCTAAGCCAAATATCACCGAATGGGATTTTAAATATTTCAACTTCTTCGGGTAAAAGCTGGGTGGCATTTTGATAGGCTTCATCGCTTGCCACCAAAAGTTTAATTGCATTTTTACGACCATTATGTGGCGTAATTAACGCCTTTATCATCGCACCAACTTCGGCGCGCGCGCCATCAATATCTTCTTGCCACAAATCATGTGCAGAAGGCCAGCAGGTCCAGATTGCGGCCTGATCTTCCCATTCGGCAGGTATTCTAATTTCTGAGTTCATTTCAACCCCTTTGTTGAAATGCCTATTATATGAAATTTTGCAAAATCTAAATGACTATTTCACATTGAACCTGCCACTGCCAATTTTGGAAACATTTGCCTTGCCATGCACTTCATGAACATTGACACTTCCTGAACCAACAATGCTTACGTCTGGATTATTAACATAGCCGTTGTGATTTACTGAACCTGAACCAACGATGTTTGCGTTCAAATCGCCACCGCCATTATCAACATTCACATTTCCAGAGCCCGCAATATTCGCTTCAAGTCTTGCGCTTTGATTTTTAACCTGAACGCTACCCGAACCACCAATGTTTATTTCAGAACTTCCATTTAGGCTTCCAAGCAAGGTGTTTCCTGAACCGCCGATATTAATTTCACTTGTACCACCAATATCACCAACATTAACTTTACCAGAACCAGCGATATTTAATTCAAGATTATTAGAAACATTTCCAATACTTAAGTCGCCACAGCCCAATTGTGAAATTTCACCATCTTTGATGTCGCCAATATTGCCAAATAGTGAACTTGACCATGTGCCAACGCTTTTATCTTTGGGTAATGAAATTCTTAAATGCGGTAAATCTGCTTCTGAATATTCATTTCCGTTAAATTTGATAATTAAATGCCCATTTTTGTTGTCGCATGAATAATTAGTGCCTGATTTTAATGCGCCTTCTATCAATACATCATCGCCATTATTTATTATTTTTGGTGCGATTTTTGAATTATTTAAGATTGCCACTTCTATTTTTGACGAATTAGCGGGAATTGTTTCAACAAAACCAACAAAGCGATTAATTTGCAATTGTTTAGGTTGCGGTGGATTATCCGCAATATGCGTATTTGAAATATTTCCAATTGAGCATCCTGATAATGCCAATATTGATATTATTGAATAAACCGAATTTGCTTTCATCCTTACCTCCCACGATTAAAACAATGGGTGTATTAATACGCCAACACACTTTAGCGTTCAACACTTTTTTTATGGAAACAGATTAAATTTACGCAAGGTTCAATTTATTTACGCCACGTTCGATAGTATATCTTTTAATATCACTAAACCCTGCATCTTTTACCCAAGTTGATTTGGTATGACGAAGGCGAACATCCATTTTTTTATCTGTAACTTCAACAATACCATAGCCATTGGTTCTATCATCAAAGAATTTTACATGCGGATTATCAGGCATCATTTTCATGAAACGCTCATAAGAATAGGATTTTGACGTTATCGAACCTGAAACAAATTCCACCGCAACGGTTTCTGAATCTGGCTTATCATAATCTTTTTTAACATCAGCAGCGAAGAATGCGTGCATATCACCGCCAATTACCACGCATGATGATTGTTTTTGGCGCCTTGCAATTGTGTCAATAATTTTTTGGCGCGCAGGATTAAAGCCAGACCACCCCTCATTAAACACAACCGCCTCACCCTTGTCATTTTTTTGCGCCAAGTCGCCAAAGAATGTTGGTTGCACCAACACACTCCAACGTGTGTTGCCGCGCATGAAATTGTCATTAACAAATCTTTCTTGTTGCGCACCAAGTATAGAGCGGGTTTTATCGGTTAGGTCTGCGCAATTTGCCTTTGATATTAACTCGCCAGTATATTTTTCAGGATTTGATGGGCATGAAGCGCGTGGTCTAAATTGGCGCGTGTCAAGCAAAGTAAACTCAAGCAAATCGCCAAAAGTTGATTGCCCATAAATTCGCATACGATTTACCGCATCAAAGCGCGAACGCGCACGAAGTGGCAAATGTTCAAAATACGCTTTATATGATGCAAGGCGGCGCGCAACAAAAGTTTTCTCATCAAGTCCTGGAAGGGTTGAACCCCAATCGCCTTGATAATCATTGGCAACTTCATGGTCATCCCAAATGAATAGCCATGGCGCGACGGCATGCGCAGCTTGTAGGTCTTTATCAAGTTTTGTTACAGCATGAATAAGGCGATATTCGTCAACGCTTGTCGCCTCATTAACAGGCATACGGCGTAATTGCGGGCCCCATGAAACTTCATATATATAGTCACCAAGGCCAAGAATAATGTCGGGATGCTGTTCGGCAATATCACGATAAGCGGTATAATAGCCTTGTTCATAATGGGCACATGAATGCCAAGCGAATTTTAATTTATCAAGTTTTTGCGCAAATAATGGCGCGGTAATTGTGCGACCAACAGGGCTTGCAACGCCGCCGCAACGGAAGCGATAAAAATAATTACGGCCAGCAGGAAGACCATTGATTTCTGCATGAACCGAATGGGCATTATCAGGGCGCGCGATTTCGGTTTGCCTGCGAACTATTTTTGTAAATTTATCATCTTCGGCAACTTCAACCAAAACTTCGACTAAGTCTTGGGTGAAGGGTTCAATATCAAATGGATTGGGCGCAAGGCGCGTCCAAAGAACAAAACCTTCTGGGGTTGGATCACCTGATGCAACACCCATTGAAAATGGATCATTGATAAATTTTGGGGTTGCGGCAAATGCAGAACCTTTCCATGGACTAGCTAAAGATGCAGCCGCCGCGCCCATTGCCATAGACGATAAAAAACGGCGACGCTTAATACCAAAATCATCAAATTCCATTTATTTGCCCCTATTCCCATATACTTTCTATGCCCAAAAACTCCATTGGGTTTGGGCATAATTTCTTCCATGATTCTATTTCAATTGGACGACAAAGGCCAAAGAAATCACCTTCTTTGCCTAACATATCAAGTATAATTTGAAAGTGTAAATGCGCAGGCCACCCACCATTTACATTTTCATCACCCAAATGGGCAAATTCTTGCCCCGCTTCTATAATTTGCCCAATTTCAAGGCCATCTAAATCTTTTAGTGAAAGGTGACCATATAAAGTATAAAATGTTATTTGCGCAAAATCATGTTGTAATATTATGCATGGGCCGTAATCACGCGGGCCATTATTATTTTTAAAACTATGGATTTTGCCTTTTAGGGGTGCAAAGACCGCCTCACCTGCTGGCTTGAATAAATCAAGACCAATGTGAAGTGTGCGCATATCTTCAGGATTAATTCTGGCATCTGTTGCGCCAATTATTCGATTTTCAAGATAGCCGCCAATATAAAGTGTATCTGGATTAAGCGTAGGCCATTCATCGCCCGCCATATCAACTTCACCAGTTTTTATCTCAGGGAGTTTGCCATTATGCGCGCCATGCATAATTTCAGTTTTACAGGCGCCATTTTTCTTAAGCCAAATAGCATATTTTTCATAAAGATTATCTGCATAATCTTGCGTAAACATCAAAAAGCTTCCCTTCAACATCATCCTAGCAAATAGCAAAAAAATTAAAACCAAAATACGCAATAAAAAAGGCGAAAGGTTTCCCTTTCGCCTTTGATATCAATTATCTTTTGATAATTAGAATTTAGTGCGCAATGCCATAACAAATGTACGCGGTGCGGCAACGTTAAACGCTGGTGCTGAACCTGAACGAGTAGTGCCGTTTGAAGCAATCGTTGGAAGCGCATTGTTTGTTGAAGAAATACTTGTGAAATATTGTGTATCAAACAAGTTAATTACGTTGAACTGCAAATAAGTATCTTTATTTGTTGGCAAGAAATCCCAACGCATAGAAGCATTCCAAGTAGTATATTGCGGTGCAACATCGTCATTCATATCAGTTGAGAAACGGTTGCCAACATATTTACCACTTACAGAGAAATGCAATTCATCAGCAAAATCATAAGTAGCACCCCAAGTTACCATTTTACGTGGAGTTTCAGCTAATTCTTTGCCTTTTGTTGCAATTGTAACAGGTGTTACAACTGTACCAACAACGGTACGTGTAACAACAAGGTTTTCTTGCATTTCAGTGTTAGTGAAAGTGATACCAGCATTCAAATTAAGATTGTTGGTTGGGCTGTAAGAAATATAGCCTTCGAAGCCATCACGTTTCACTTCGCCAACGTTTCTATCCAAAGTGATACCAAGATCAGGATCGAAAGCGCTTAGAATGCGGTTTTTGTCATCGCCTTTAAAGAATGTTGCAGTTGCAAATACTTTTTGACCAATGAAACGATATCCCAATTCCATATTGGTTGTAGTTTCTGAATCAGGCGCCGCAGCAACCATTTTATTAGTTACTGGATTAATGAAAACTGCATAATAATTGTCAGTTTTAGGTGAAGATAAAGCTTCTGAATAAGATGCAAAAACTTGGTGATTTTGCAAGAAGCGATAAGTCAAACCAACGTTTGGCGAAGTTTTGCTAAATGAATATGTTCTTTTGTAAGGAGCAATCCATTTAGTGGTGCCAGAAGATGCAAATGTCACAAGATTGATATCTGAATCTGCGGTTGCAGTTGTAGAATTTGGCGCTTCAGTTGTGCAAAGATAGCTAAAGCCACCATTGTTTGGTGAATAGCATCTTTGATCCAAATGACGTGTCATTTTTTGTGAACGAAGACCAAGTGATAATGTCAAAGCATCATCAAAGAATTTGCCACGATATTCCAAAGAATAAACGTCAACATTTGCGTTAGAGAAACGGTTACGACGTGTATAATAAGAACCGTCAGAGCCAGTGATACGAAGTGCAGCGTCTTCTTGGCCGCCAAAATAATTAGGGGTCAAAGTTGTGTTCAAATCACCTTTAATTACAATACCTTCACCAGTTTGTTTTGTACGACCACGGTCGAAAGACGCACCCAAACGAATTGTTTGTTTGTCAGTCAATTTATAAATTGCAGAAGTAGTCAAAGAAACACGGTTTGTATTTGTGTTATTAGGATTGAAAATAGCAACGTTAGTTGCAGATTTAACACCAGTTTGGATAGCAGAAATTACGCCATCACCATTATAATCTTTGTTCGCAAGCTTAACATAATTCGTAGAGCTTGTGCCAGGAACAACAGTGCCATCAGCAAGTGTAGTTGTGCCATAAACGCGACCAGTTACTTCATCAATAAATGCAACACCGCCACCATTTGCCAAAACATATTGGTAAGTTGGGTCAAAAGTCACTGACAATTTGTCATTAATGTTGAATTTAGAAGAACCACGCAAGTTACCAGTGTTAGATGGGTTTACGTTATTTACACCAGCAGAATTGTAATCATAACCGCGTGAAGCGATTTGTGCTTTAGTTTGGTTAAACATGAAAATATTGCGGTTTTCATTATAGTGACCAGACAAAGAAACAAAGCTGTCGTTTGGAAGATCTTGATAGATACGGAAGTTATATTGATCTTTTTTCAATTCACCAGGAACGAAAACTTCACGTGTCCAAGTGTCATATTGTTGTTTAGTTACAGCCAAGAAAGCTTTTGTACCCCAAGGGCCAAATTTACCGCTGTCTAAACGAACGAAACCATTTGTATATTTGCTGCTACCAATTGCAAGTTTAACAACCGCAGACATTTTGTCTTCTGGCTTACAAGTATTGTAGTTAACAGTACCGCCAGTTGCAGAAGCAGACATAGAGTCAACGTCAGTAGCACCAGTGCTTACAGACGCTTGGCAGATTAGTTCTGGTTCAACTTGTTGGTTGGTGTAGATTGCATAATTACCAGCATCATTTAGCTGAACACCATCAACAGTCAAAGAAATTCTTGGGCCATCAAGACCACGGATACGAAGGTTACCACCAGATGAACCATAAGCATCGTTGTTTGTGAAGTTGAAACCAGGAACAGTGTTCAAAGTTTCAATGATTGTTTGACCAGGTGCAGCCTGAGAGATTGCTTTTTGGTCGATAACCATTTTAGTTTTAGTACCAGTTTCTTTAACTGTGTTACCAACTTTGCGGCTACCTTTAACGATTACTTTTTCAACTGTCTCTGTTGCAGTTGATTGTGCAAATGCTTCAGTGGCGAAAACAAGCGACAAGCATGACACGCCAGCAAGAACTAAATTTTTGCTAAATTTCATAAAAAATCCCCATACCCAAAACAAAACCAGGGCTAGTGTTAGATAAAATTGCAACCTAACTTCAAAGG
>JAPUEP010000176.1 GCA_027492515.1 Hyphomonadaceae bacterium | reverse complement strand
CTGAATATCAAAAATCAGGTGTTGGTCGCGCGCTTATGAATGCATGCGAAGATTGGGTAAGGGCGCGCAATATTCCAAAAATCAATTTATTAGTGCGTAAGGAAAATCAAGGCGTATTGGATTTTTATCAAGGCCTTGGCTTTGAAGACACAAATTCAATTTGCCTGTACAAAAACCTTAATCCTGAACAGGCACAAATTGAAAAAGAACAAAAAGCCAATTGGCGCAAAGATTAAATATTACGCCTAATTGTAAATTGTAATCTTGGCGAAATATCGCGATATCTTAAATGAAAAGATTGCAACTCCCCATCAAGGCGGGAGGTTTTGTAATTGCTTCTATGTCTATATACACGTATGCCATTTGGCACATCATATTGCATACTAATTGTATAATTTTTTATGCCCTTATATTCGCCAGACAGCCCCCAAAAATTGATATTTGGCCATAAATATTGGCTATCCATTCTATAATCAGTATTGCGTTCGCCATGAAGAAAAAATGCATTTAATGAAAGTTTTTCTACTTCAAAATTCTTTGTAACATTTATATTATAAGAATTGTCGCCTTGATAAAAAAGCTCACGGTTTTGGTGGGTGAATGGGTCTTTAATTTGTGATTGGCGATATGTATATTCTGCGTTGATTTCTAATCCTTTTGATAATTTATCAAGTGGAATTTTGGTATTTACGCCATAGCCACGACGCCATGCACTTTCAACATTCCCAACGCTTTCACCAATTATGTTAGAATTTTCAATAATTGGAACCAAAACCACCGCATCATGAATATTAACGTATAAAGCATAGATATTTAGATTGCCAGATTTGCCCCATGTTTTCTTAAATTCTGCTTTGAAAACATCGGCTTTTTCTGGCCTTAATTCTGCGTTGCTTTGGGTATTATTGCCTTCTAGAATTTGTGCTTGGAATGCAAAATCATTGAAATCCAATTGCCCTAATTCGCGTTCATAACTTAGGTTGAAATCTAATTTATCATTATATTTGTAACTTGCCGCAATTCTTGGCTTTAGATATGTAAAGTCACGTTCTTTTTGATTATCACCTTCTTGGGCAATGTGTGACTTTTCCAGTCTTAATTTGCCTTCGATATTAAGTTTTTTACTTATTTCATAAGTATCAGCGATAAAGGCTTCATATCTTGTTTCGGCAACTTTGGTTTGCGAATGTGAATTTGGATCCAAAACATAATTTACGCCATCACCAATGTAAAAATCCGAATATGAATCAAGCGATGTTCTTCCTGCTTCACCACCGAAGCTAAACGAATGTTTTTTTGCCTTTCTTGATAAAACAATTTGGGCAACATTTTCACGAAGTCGAAAATATGGTGCAAATAAAGAAAAATTAGGCTTATCAATTAGATTATTGACGCCAAAACTATGCGAAGAATTATCTTCTTCATCCTTGTATGAATAATCAAGTTTAGCATCATATTTTCCAATTTTGCGTGAAATACCAAGCCCAAAACTGATGTTTTTATCAATATCGGCATCATTGCCGCTTTCTACACGGTTGATATTATTTCCGCCTGATAGGGTTATAATATTACTCCACGGGCGGTCATATTTTTGAATAGAATATTGGAGATTTGAATTTATTTTTGATTTCCCAATTTTTCCATCTGTTGAAAAACTTATTTCATCTTGCCTTGAATATTGCCTTTCCCAATTCACGCCGCTTTCAATAAGGCTATTATTTTTATCCCACAGAAATTCGTGTCCAACGCGTTGTTCGCGTTGATTTATTTGGTGTGCCGCCGATAATGTGTAATTAAAATTTTTATATTTACCTTCGTATTTTGCACTATAAGACGGGCTAGTTTCTTTATGTCCCCATTTTGCAATGGTAAGTTCGACGCTTCCTGATGATTTTGCGTCTTTTTTTCTTACAATATTTAAAAGGGTGCTATATTTTCCACCCAATGTGCCAAGTGCTGCGCCTTGCCATATTTCAACATGGTCAACAGATTTAACCGATATGCCGGATAAATATTGATATATGCTTTGACCCTTTGTGCTTTGGCGTTCACCATCAATAAGCACATTACCTTCTGTCCCTGCGATACCGCGAATATTATTGCCATCATCAATAAAAAAGCCTGGTACGTGTTCGGCTATTTGAGCTGCATTATCGGGATGAAAATTGGCAAAATATTCGACACTATAAGTCGTTTTTCCATCAATAGTTTTTGCATCCGCATTTGAATTTTGCGCATATGCCATATTGCTTATTACAAGCATTGATGACGAAGCTAATAAAGCATATAAAATTTTCAAAGTCCTTACCCCTATATCGAAAAACAATATCATGATATTGCAAGTCTTTTGCAACTTAAAACGTGGTAAGTTACCAGTGAGGAAGTTTTAAAGGCCTTTTTTAAGCCTAATCATTAAATAAGGGCTATTGCTTGTTGTATCGAATGTCGTGCTTTCGATATTACCGAAATTTACTAGATTATTATAATGATTATTGATTGTGTAATTATTCGAATTAATAACACCATTTATTGATGTGGATATATCAATGCCATTTTTGTAGGGCACATCAAAATAAAGCCCTAATTCGGTTCTTTGTGGGTATTTATAACTATCTTTGAAGCTATTAACTTCATAAGATGCATTGGCACGCATATAAGTGCCCCATGCCACACCATTTTTCGCATCTTTTTTGATGTTCAAATAAATACTTTGAAACGGTTGTGAGTTGCTATAATTTGATAATTGCGGGATTTGCGATTTTGAAATTTGATATTGGCTATCAACCACAAGGCCCTTGGTAATTTTATCCAATTGCCATTTTAATTTCGCTTGAAAAGATTTTTGCTGTGCATAATCAATATTTGAAACGCGTGTTCCAACAAAATTGCCATTTTCTATAATCGGAAGGCTGGTGATTTTATTATTAATGTTTTGATTTTCAATCTGAAGCGATAAATTGGCATCTTGTGAAAGATTATGATCAAAGCGCACTTTGGTGCTAAAATTGCTTGGGGTTTTAAGCCATTTATTTTGATCTTGGGTTTCAATTATTTGCGATGCAAACCTAAAACCATCAACTTCAAAATCATTGGTTCTTTGTGCTGCTTCTACCCAAATTCTATTATTTTTATCGAGATTATATGCAAGCTCAATTTTAGGGCTCGATATAAAACCAGTTTCAGATTTTGAATATGGGCCATTTTGCGCAAAATCGTATAATTTTGCTTCTATGCTTGGATTTAAGGATAGTTTTTTAGATAATTTAATATTGGTTTTGAAGTAAGTGTTCAAACTACCTTGGGAAATGGCAATTTCACTTTTTTGATTTTCATAATTATCAGAAAAATAAAAACTTGAAAGCGCAAGTTCATCTTGTTTTAGGCTTATTCCAAAATTGTATAATGGATTTTTTAAATTAGCACTAAGGCCATAGCTTGCGCCTTGATTAATGCTTTGTGCCTGTGTTTGGAAATTTCCATGTGTTTGGCGTTGGAAATTATAATCATTCGCACTTTCATGCTGTATCTGATTTTCAAGTTTTATATTAAGCGCATTATTCAAGAACGCAGTGTCAATTTGCGCCAATAATGCAGCGCGTAGATTTTGATTATAATTCAAACTTTCACTTAATTGTGAATTTTCGCTTTGGGGTTTTATTTGTTTTCGGCTATCGGCATAGAAACTATCAGAATTTTCAAAACTTGCGATAAGTGCAAGGTTTAGATTTTCTTTTTGTGCCCTAAATTCGCCTTTTGCATTGAAATTATCCTGCGAATATTCGCTTGATGATTTTTGCGTATCAAGAATATTGCCGTTAATATCGTATTTTTCACGTGATTGCGCGTTTGAAAATTGTTTTTCAACATTGCGCGAAAAATCAGACTTCACCTGATTAGAAGAATAAATCGGTTTTTTATTTGGGTTTATTTTTGGCGCATCTTTGACATCGTCAAAACTAATTTGATTATCAAAATCAGCTTTTAATTTATTATTATCTTTCTTATCCGCTTCAATAAGTTTGACAATACGATTGGATTGCAAAGTGTTTGCGCCATCTTCACCTTCAAAAATTTGCGCAATCGCATAATCTTTTGCATCGCCTTGTTTTAATAATTCAATATCTTCTGGATTATCGCTTTCATATATTTCATCATCAACCAAAAGCGAAATTTTGGCATCTTTTATGCCAATTTTAGTGCGTATTGCATCAATCACATCAACAAGATTTGCATTTTCCGGTAATGTTAAATTACCTAAATTCAAATTTATGAATGGTAATATTTCGTTTTCATTATAAATGGTTCTTTGAAATTGGGTAATTAATTCGGGTGTCGATGAATTTTCAAAAGCATAAGCATTATTAGTGCCAAAGGCCGACAGGCCAATCGCAAAAATACCAAAACTAATAATTTTTTCAAATCGTTGCATAAATTTTTTAATAAAGATAATTACGCCAAATTTGTGACCCAATAGCTCCCTAATAGCGCTTTAAGTTTAAAATGGCATTACTTTTTTTGATATATTTGCTGATTTTTCATGAAATTGTTCAAAAAACATCTGTGGCTGTTTGGAATTTTGGCAAATCTTTGTAAAAGAAATTATGAGATTTTCAAAAAACATAATTATTGGACTTGGGTTAATTTTTATGGGCTTTACGCCCATTGCAAATGCACAAAATATACAAAACCCAAATTATTTAAGTGCCAAAACTGGCTTTGCGCCACTTGCGGAAAAGCTTTTACCAAGTGTGGTTGGAATAAGCTCTTATAATCCATCGCGAATTAATTCGTCGCGCTTTGTAGCCAATAAAAATGCGCCAATTTCTACGGGATCTGGCTTTATCTATAATTCTTCTGGCTATATTATTACCAATAATCATGTTGTTGAAAGCGGGGTAAATTTCACTGTTACGCTTCAAAATGGGCAAACTTACCCTGCAAATATAATTGGGCGTGATGAAGAAACAGATTTGGCGGTTTTGAAAATAAATCAAACTAATGGCCTTATCCCACTTCCAATTGGTAATAGTGATTTGATGGAAATCGGGGATTGGGCCATCGCAATCGGAAGCCCTTATGGTCTTGGAAATTCATTTTCGGTTGGTGTTATTTCAGGGCGTAATCGTGATTTGCAATCGGGGCGCTTTGATGATTTTTTACAAACCGATGCGGCGATTAATTCGGGAAATTCTGGCGGGCCATTATTGAATGAAAAAGGCGAATTAATTGGGGTTAATACCGCCATTGTCGCAAATTCGCGGGGCGGTGGTTCGGTTGGTATTGGTTTTGCCATTCCATCAAATCTTGTTCGCAAAGTGGCAAATGATATTATTAAAAATGGCTATGTTATTCGTGGCTATGCAGGTTTTCGTGCACGCGCCTGCGCGCCCAATGAATGTAATGGTGTTGTTATAAGCGCAATTGCCGATAATGGCCCCGCTGCAAAGGCTGGGATGCGGGTTAATGATACTTATTTTCAAGCAGGCCAAACTAATATTACGGATCCAAGGCATTTGGCAAGAATTGTATCAAATTCGCCAATTGGTTCGCATTTGCGGATTGATGGCTATCGCGGTCAAAAGCGTATTTTTGCCAATATAGAAATTGCAAAACCGCCATCTTTGAATGCAACATTACCAAATGTTGGAATTGAAAGCGTGAAAGTTGCAGGTCTTAATTTGCGCCCTTTAAACCCGCAAGAAAAGGCAAAATTCGGTAATGATGGTAATATTATAATCGCAGGGGTTGATGAATATTCAAACGCAAACGGTATTTTCAAAGCAGGTGATATTATTTTGGAAATAGCAGGAACAAAAATCAATAATCCGCAACAAGCAAGAAATATTATTGAAACCCAAAAAAAAGCGCGCGGCTTTGTATTTTTGCGCATAAAACGTAATAATATTGCCCAATCAAAAATGTTAAGATGAATTGCAATTTGCAAGATAGATTGCCAATAGTAAGTCAAAACCAAATCAAATAGAGAATCAAAATGGCTGATGATAATTCCTTTTCTAACCAACCAAAGAAAGACTGGAAGTCGGCAATGGATGATGAAAACGAATTGGGAAATAAAAAGGCGCGCAGAAAAAGTGGGCGCCTTGGTGTTTTAGGTTGGTCAATGATGTTGATGGGGGCCGTTATTATTGGCGGAATTGCGGCACTTTTATATCTTATTTGGTCATTTCAAATTGAATCAGGCGCAAAGGCCGCCGAAGATGCAGGGCTTGTTCCTGTTACTTCTGAATTTGCGCCAGGGCGCCCAAAAAGTGCGGATGTTTTATTCCGCATCGCAGGTAGCAAGCGCGAGGGCGAAAAACTTTTCCCAGAGCTTGCAAATGCATGGATGCGCGCGCGCGGTTACACATCTGTTTCTACAAGTACTGAACGCGATACAATCACAATATCTGGCAATAAAGATGGCAAATCAAAACGTATTTTAATTGCCAAAAGCTCTGCTAAAGGTGGGTTTGAAGGCATGATACAGGGCCGCGTTGAGGGCGTATTCTCATCGCGCCCCATCGAAAGCGGGGAGGCCGATCGCCTATCAGCATATGGCGATATGTTTGGGCCACAAAATGAAAAAGTCATTGGGCATGATATATCCTTTGTTTATGTGAATTCGTCAAACCCAATCACTAATATGAATGGTGAAACTTTGGGGCGCATTTTATCGGGTGAAATAACCGATTGGTCGGAAATTTCTGATAAAAAAGAAGGTGAAATCACAATTAAAGTTGAAAATCTTGGGGTTGATAAAAACCTTGGAATTTTGGCAAAAATCCTTGGTGAGCGTGAGATGGTGGAAACCTCTAAATCGCTTGAAACACCTGATGATGTTTTGGGCGCGGTTGCCCGCGATTCAAACGCAATTGGTTTTTCGCATAAGCCATCATCTTTTAGTGGTGTAAAAAATATCGCCCTTAATGAGCGTAATGCAGGCACTTTTGATCCAAATGATTTCAATATTTCAACCGAAGCCTATCCATTTACTGAGCGTTTGTATCTTTATATAGGTTCTAATAATTCTGCGCCTGAACTTGCGGATTTTGCGGATTTCGCACTTTCACCTGCGGGGCAAGAAATTGTGAAAAAACTTGGTTATGGTGCGCAACAAGTTGCGGCAGAAAGCGTAAAAGCACCGGTCGATGCGCCAAATGACTATGCAGATTTTGCCAAAAGCTCGCAACGTATGAATTTTGATATTCGCTTCTTACAGGGCGCAAACGAGCTTGATAATAAAGCCAAAGCCGATTTAATTCGTTTCCAAGCCTTTGTTCAAAAGCAATCAATCGATCCAAAGCGAATTGCGATTTTTGGCTTTGCCGACAATGTTGGTGCGCAGGCAACCAATTTAGGTCTTGGTCAATCACGTGCCGAGGCGGTGTCAAAGAAACTTTCTGAAATCGGTCTTGCGCCTGCGCTTATACGCTCTTATGGCGATGCAATGGCGGTTGGTGCGAATGCCTATGAAGCGGGGCGTATTAAAAATCGCCGTGTTGAGGTTTGGATTTGCCCGCCACCTGCTTGCCCGCTTATGAATGTTGTGGTGGATAATTCAAAGCCTGTTAATTTGCCAAATAATAATGATATTCCATCTGGCGTCCATTTTGGTAGGCCGCCTTCAACTGATGGTGCGGATGCGCCAAAGGGGTAATATATGGCTGAATTGAAAATTGGCGAAAAATTAAGTGCAAATCTTGAAATTACGCCAAAATATACTGTGCCCTTTAATGCCGATAAATTCCCTGCATTTGGCGATATGCCGGCGGTTTTTGCAACCGCAATGATGGTTGGCTTTATCGAAGAAACCGCGATTAAATTACTTATGCCATTTTATGAAAATGGTCAGCAATCAGTTGGCACTTTGGTGAATTTTACGCATATTGCAGCAACGCCAATCGGCCTTAATGTTCGCGCAGATATTGAAATTATTGCAATTGAAAAGCGCAAAATAACCTTTGCGGTAAAATGCTATGATGATTATGATTTAATCGGTGAGGGGGTGCATGAACGCGCCCTTATTGATGAAACCCGCTTCATGGAAAAACTTGCCACAAAAGTGCCAAAATGAATGTGCAAATGGGGCAGATGAACCACCCATTAGCGCCATTTTTGCAACCCGCACGTAAAGCAATACATGATTTCATGGAAAAATTGCCACGCCCTTTTGCCGAATTCTTGTTATTCGGGTTTAAAATGGCATGGGCGTGTTTATTTGCCGCCGCATTCTTAAGCCTATTGATTGCAACGCATTTTTTATGGGTAAAAAACCAATATATTTCGCGCTATGATTTTTTGTTTTTGATGGCAATTATCATTCAATGCCTTATGCTTTGGACAAAATTGGAAAGCGTTGAAGAATTAAAAGTAATTATGGCCTATCATATTATTGGCACGATTATGGAAATTTTCAAAACCCATGTTGGTTCATGGGAATATCCCGAAACCTCATTAATTCGTATTGGCGGCGTGCCATTATTTACGGGCTTTATGTATGGCACAGTGGGCTCATTCATGGCGCGCGCCATTCGGATTTTTGAGATGGAATTTGAAAATTATCCAAAAACTTGGGCGACAATTGCCATTGCAATCGCAATTTACATAAATTTCTTTAGCCATCATTTTATTATTGATTTGCGGATTGGGATTTTTGCAATTATTGCAATCACATATTGGAAAACCCAAATCCATTTTCGCCCAATGGACAGGTTTTTCAAAATGCCACTTTTACTTGCGGCATTTTTAAGCGCGTTTTTCATGTGGCTTGCCGAAAATATTGGAACATTCACCAAAACTTGGATTTACCCACAAATGCATGATGGCTGGCATTTGGTTTCAATCCAAAAAATGGGCGCATGGTTTTTGCTTTTATTTATTAGCTTTACGATTGTAATGGTGGTTTTAAAGCCTAATAAACGCTTATTTAATGGTGATAATATAAATTGATTGTATGGAAATTATGCAATCAAACCCACAATCGCTTTCGAAACTTAAAAATATTTTCGTTTCGTTTTTATTGCTTTCGATAACATTATCTAGTTTGTTTTTGATAATTATCGCACCAATCGAAATGAAGGCGGTGCATGATTCAAATCAATGGGAAAAAGTTCCGGCGCGTATGATAAGTGCGAAATATGAATTGCCAGCATTTCATCGCGGTGTAATTGTGCCTGTTTATAAATTTATTGATTTGAAAAATGGCAATATAGTAACAACATCAGATGTTGAAGCTGGTGATTTTCCATTTTCTATAGACTTTTTTGGCGCAAAAATTTTCGATACACAGGCAAAATATTTTCAAGAATTCGCCCCAAACACACAATTCACCGCCCTTCGCAAAGGTGACGGCAAGAAATATTTCCTAAAACAAGGTAATTATAACACAATGCGCATTGTGATTTTAATGTCGATTTCATGGCTTTTATATGTGTTTTTATATGCCCGCAAAATGTCGGCGCGTGAACAGGCCTAAATTTCTAACCAATCCCGCACTCCAGCAATCCACTTTCCAAATT
>JAPUEP010000175.1 GCA_027492515.1 Hyphomonadaceae bacterium | reverse complement strand
TTTTATTTCACCTTCGTTTCGAGCGCCAAGGCGTGTAAAACCCCGCCCATATTTCCTTTTAGGGCTGCATAGACCATTTGATGTTGCGCAACGCGGTTTTTCCCTGCGAAAGCAGAGGATGCGATAATTGCTTTATAATGGTCGCCATCACCCGCAAGGTCTATGATTTCAATATCGGCATCGGGGAAAGCATCTTTAATCATGCTTTCGATTTCGCTTGCTTGCATTGCCATTTTTATTCTCCAAAAACTCTTTTGAATGAAACATCAACATTTTTCAAATGTTTGCTATCATCAAACAGCCCTTCAAGTTCTTCATCCGAAAGACGTGAATTTACATCAGGGTCTTTTTTAAGGCGGCTGATTAATGCATCCGCAGGGCGACCGCCGCGCAAATTCCATACTTCCATCGCATTACGCTGCACCAAACGATAAGCATCTTCGCGCATCACGCCTTTTTGAGTAAGCGCAAGCAAAACGTTTTGCGAATTATGCAAACCGCCCAATAAATCCAAATTCGCCTTCATATTTTCAGGATATACAAGCAAATTTTCAATTACGCCCGCCAAACGATTAAGCGCAAAATCAAGTGTGATGGTTGCATCAGGGCCAATGCCACGCTCAACAGAGCTATGCGAAATGTCACGTTCATGCCAAAGCGCCACATTTTCCAATGCAGGAACCGCCGCAGAGCGCACAAGACGTGCTAAACCCGTCAAGTTTTCGGTCAAAACAGGGTTTCTTTTATGCGGCATTGCCGATGAACCCTTTTGCCCTTTGCTGAAAAATTCTTCGGCCTCTAAAACTTCAGTGCGTTGCATGTGGCGAATTTCAATTGCAAGATTTTCAATTGATGATGCCACAACCGCCAAAGCACAGAAGAATGCGGCATGGCGGTCGCGCGGGATTACTTGGGTTGAAATTGGCTCAGGCTGCAAACCTAATTCTTTTGCCACATGTTCCTCAACCAATGGGTTAATCTGTGCAAATGTGCCAACCGCACCAGATATTGCACAGGTTGCAATTTCTTTTTGCGCAACAATTAAACGCTCTTTGGCGCGTGTAAATTCGGCGTAAAAACGCGCAAGTGTAAGGCCAAAAGTTGTTGGCTCGGCATGAATACCATGCGAACGACCAATGCGAATTGTATATTTATGTTCCATCGCGCGTTTTTTAAGCGCGGCCAAAACCCTATCCACACCCTCAATTAATAAAGTAGAGGCGCGGTTTAATTGCACCGCAAGGCAAGTATCCAAAACATCCGATGATGTAAGGCCTTGGTGAACAAAGCGGCTATCTTCACCAATGAATTCTGCCAAATGGGTTAGGAAGGCGATAACATCATGTTTAACTTCGGCTTCTATTGCGTCAATTTTTGCAACATCAAAAACCGCCGCACTACCTTTTTCCCAAATGTTTTTGGCGGCATCTTTTGGTACAACGCCAAGTTCAGCAAGTTTATTGGTTGCATGAGCCTCAATTTCAAACCAAATACGAAACTTAGTTTCCTGTGACCAGATTGAAACCATTTGCGGGCGCGAATAACGTGGGATCATGATAAAGCCTTAAAAATATTTCTTGCGCTTTAGCTTTTTATGGATTTTACGGCAATAGCCAATGGATGCATAAAAGCAATATCGGCAACGATTTGCGTTTTTAAATGATTTATTTCTCAAGACGTAGGAGGTGAAATTGATTAAAAGTGATTTTCTAAACCAACGTCTTGTGAAGGCAATAAAATTTATCGATGCTAATTTGGAAAATAAATTATCATTAGATGAAATATGCAAACATGCAGGTCTTTCCAAATTTCATTTTCATAGATTGTTTTTGGCATTTTTTGACATGAATATTTATGAATATATGAAAGCGCTAAGGCTTAAGAATGCTGCGAATAGGTTGTTTCGTGAATCCCACACCCAAATAATTGAAATCGCCTTTTCTTCAGGCTTTGAAAGCCCCCAAGCCTTTGCCCGTGCCTTTAGGAAACATTTTAATCAATCACCTTCTGCGTTCCGTAAGTCCCCAAATTGGGGTGAGTTTGAAAATTCAAACACCCCCCTAAAAAACGCCAAAGCGAAAGTGATAAAAATCATGAAACATAATTACAAAGTTGAAATCGTTGAATTTAAAGGCGCAAATATTGCGTCAATTCATCATGAAAATGCAAAAAAATCATTAGGCAGCACAATTGCCCAATTAATTGAATGGCGCAAAGAAAATAATTTGCCACCATCAAAAAGTAAAACCTTCAATATTTTTCATTCAAAAGATGATGAAGATGACACTTTCCCAATCGAAATTGGTGTTGAAACTAATGCCGATATTGCAGAAAATAGATTTGGAATTGCAAGAAGCCATATTCCCGCTGGGCGCTGTGCAAAGGTGCAAATCGATGGCAGTGATGAACAATTAGGCCACGTATTTAACTATTTATATCGTGAATGGCTTGTGCAAAGCGGTGAAGAATTACGCGATTCCCCCCCATTTTGCGAACGCGTTTCATTTCCCCCATTTGTAAATCCAAATGAGGCGATAACTGAAGTTTATATGCCGCTTGTTTAGTCTAAATCTTCTTCAACGGGTGCAGAAGGGCCATTCTTTTGAATTGATTCAATGGCGTTTTTTGCACCTGCTTTTGAAGAATAACCTTCGGTCCAAAATATTGTTTCCGAATTATATTTGAAAGATGCTTTATATTCACCAGATTTAGTTTTTGAAATCACAAATTTATGCGCCATAAAAAAACCTCCATAAGTTTTTATGGAGGCTATTTTACTTTAACAAAAACGCAAATTAATTATTGTTTACTCGCGCAATAAATCATTAATTCCGGTCTTGCTGCGGGTTTGGGCGTCAACTGTTTTCACGATTACTGCGCATGCCAATGATGGCCCACCTTTTGGATCTGGCAATGTACCAGGTACAACAACGGAATAAGCGGGAACTTCGCCACGCGTAAATTCACCAGTTTCGCGGTTTACGATTTTGGTTGATGCGCCAAGGAAAACGCCCATTGAAATAACCGCACCCTCACGAACAATAACACCTTCGGCAACTTCGGAACGTGCGCCGATGAAAACATTATCTTCAATAATAACTGGCCCTGCTTGCAATGGTTCAAGAACGCCGCCAATCCCTGTGCCACCAGAGATGTGGACATTCGCGCCAATTTGCGCACATGAGCCAACAGTTGCCCATGTATCAACCATTGTTTTTTCACCAACATAAGCACCAATATTTACAAAAGACGGCATTAAAACCACATCTTTGGCAATAAAAGAACCACGGCGAACAACCGCACCTGGAACCATTCTAAAACCTGCATCACGGAAATTATGTTCGGCCCAACGCGCAGTTTTCAAAGGAACTTTATCAAATGCACGGCCCGCATTTTGAACAGGGCGTGGATTGGCTTCAGGGTCGATAACGAAATTATCATTTAGGCGGAAAGATAATAAAACCGCCTTTTTAAGCCATTGATGAACAACCCAATCATTGCCTTCTTTTGATGCAACGCGCAAAGCACCCTTATCAAGTGCATCAAGCGCATAATCAACCGCATCGCGAATTTCACCCGAAGTTTTGGTATTTACTTCGGCGCGTGCTTCCCATGCATTATCAATAATGGTTTGAATTTGGGTAAAGTCAGTCATTTGAAAATTCCTATTTTGCGGCCTCTAATACCGTTTCGATAAATTGTGTCAAATTATTTGTGTTAAAATCTATATGTTCTTGCTGTGCATCTTTTTCGCCTGCTGGTGCATGCCCTTTTGGTTCATCATTCCAGATTTTATCCGACCAAACCAAAATTGTGGCAAAGCCCAATTGTTTGGCGGTAACAAGGTTTTTTGATAAATCTTCAACCATTACCGATTGATGCGGGTCAATATCATGTAAATTCAAAAGCGTTTCAAAGGCTTCTTTATGCGGTTTTGGCGTAAAATTTGTGCCCGCAATATCGATAATATCGTGAAAAATCCCCTCAAGCCCCATTGCCGCAATCGCATTTTGCGCATGGCGTTTTGAACCATTGGTGAAAACAATTTTGCGTGCAGGTAAATTTTCCAATGCCAGCCTAAGCGGGACATTTGGTTCAATCGCCGAATAATCAATATCATGAACATGATGAAGATAATCATGCGGGTCAATTTCGTGATGTTTCATAAGGCCGTTTAATGTTGTGCCATATTCAACATAATAATGCTTTTGAATTGCGCGCGCTTCATCCTTTGGAAGGTTCAAAAAATTCGCCACATATTCATTCATTTTAACCTGAATTTGCGGGAATAAATCACATTCGGCGGGATAAAGCGTATTGTCTAAATCAAATACCCAATCCTTGGCATTATAAAGCGCGGATAGATTTTTCATCTAAGCATTTTTCTTTATCAAAGTGCCCGAGCCTGCATCGGTGAATAATTCGTTCAAAATTGCATGTTCTTGGCGACCATCAAGAATTACCACCGCTTCAACACCCGCCTCAATTGCCGCGATTGCGGTTTCAAGTTTTGGTATCATTCCGCCATTTGCAACACCTGTTGCAATTAATTCTTGGGCACGTTTTACATCCATTTCACGGATTAATTCTTTGTTTTCGTCAAGAACACCTTGAATATCAGTCAAAAGCAAGAAACGTTTTGCACGCAATTTCCCCGCCAATGCCCCCGCCGCAGTATCGGCATTAATATTGAAAGTTTCACCATCGTTTGAAACCCCAATTGGCGCAACCACTGGAACATAATCATGGTCTGCACGGATTAAACTTTCAACCAATTGCGCATCAACTTCGGATGGATCGCCAACATAACCTAAATCAACCACCTGCTCGATTTTGCTATCAGGGTCTTTTTTGGTTCTTATAACTTTTTCAACCGTGAAAAGGCGCGCATCTTTGCCAGATAGACCAACACCACGAACATCGGCTTCACGCCCCGCCATTGTCACCAAATGCGCAAGTTGTTTGTTAACCGCACCCGATAAAACCATTTCGGCAATTTCCATTGTGGCATCGTCAGTAACACGAAGGCCATCAATGAAACGGCTTTCAACACCTGCACGCTTAAGCATTGCCGAAATTTGCGGGCCGCCGCCGTGGACAACAACAGGATGTATGCCAACCAATTTTAAAAGCACAATATCGGCGGCAAATTTCTTGGCGCTATCTTCATCACCCATGGCATGACCACCATATTTCACAACCACGGTTTCGCGGTCATAAATCTGGATAAAGGGCAATGCTTCTGCCAATGTTTTTGCGGTATCTAATGGATTTGAAGTGTTATTAATGCTCATGATGCGCCCATCTAACGCAAAAGCTACAAAATTCAAATAAAAATTATCGAAAAATACCTTATAGTTACATAAATAGGCGCATTTAAAGGTGTTTTGAACGGCAAATTTGGCTTTCAATTTATCACAGGTGTCATATAAGGTCTTTAATAATTGATTTGAATCTTAAATTAATTTGGTGGGAGCAAAAAATGGCTGGTAAGAAGAAATCTGGAAGTGATATTGTAGAAAACGCGGTCGAAAAGACCACTGAAGTTGCTGGCGCTGGTGTTGATGCTGCAAAAGGTGCTTTGGGTGCTGTTGGCGGCGCAATTGGTGGCCTTGGCAAAAAAGCCAAAAAAGCGGCAAGTGCAGCAGCTGATAAAGCAAGTGATGTTGTTGGCGACGTTGCCGAAAATGCAAAAGAGGCCGCAGACGGCGTTGCAAAAAAAGCGAAAAAAGCCGCAAGCGGTGCAGCAAGCAAAGCAAAAAAAATTGCTGCTGATGCTGGTGATATGGTCGAAGGCGCAGTCGATAAAGTAAGCGATGTTGCAGGTGACGCGGTTGATGCCGCAAAAGGCGCGGCAAGCAAAGTTGGCGAAGTTGCGGGCGATGCCGTTGATGCCGCCAAAGACCTTGCAACTGGTGTTGCCGATAAAGTTGGCGATGTTGCAGGTGATGCGGTTGAAGCTGCAAAAGATCTTGGCAAAAATGTTGGCGGCGCAGCACTTGGCGCAGGTGCAGCAGTTTTGGGCGGCGCGGCAGCGCTTGCGGGTGGCCTTGGTAAAGGCGTTAAAGATGTTGCGGCAAAAACTGGTGAAGTTGCTGGTGAGGCGGTTGGCCTTGTTGGCGAGACTGCAAAAGGCGCAGCAGGTGTTGTCGGTCATGTTGCGGGCGATGCCGTTGACGCAGCAAAAGGCGCGGTTGGCGCAGTTGGTCACGCGGCAAGTGATGCGGTTGATGCAGTTACTGGCAAAAAAGCGGGTGGCTTTATACCTATGTTGGCAATGATTGGTATTGGTGCATTGGTTGTTTATGGCATAACCCAATTTAGCGGCAAAGCGCCACAAACTGCCCCTGCGGCGGTTGCAAGTGTTTCTACGCCTGCTTGGCTTGGTGCAATTGGCGATAAATTGAAAGCATCTTTCCCTTGGTTATCACTAAGCAATAATGGCAATACAATTGTTGCAAGTGGTGAAGCAGCCGATAAAAATGCAAAAGATGCCGCATTGGCTGAACTTGCAATGGCAATTGATGCCTCTGAAGGAAAAGGCGCAAACCTTGTTGATAATATTAGCGTTAAAGGTTCAACCGAAACCCCTGTTGGTGCGGCTTTGGCAAAATTGGGTGCAAACCCTGATGCTGCGGCATGTACAACTGCATTCACTGAAACAATGAATGGGCGCACAATTAATTTTGCAACTGGCAAAGCGATTATCAATTCTGATTCATCATCATTATTGGGCGCGCTAACTGGTATCGCATCTGCGTGTAAAGCACATAAAATTGAAGTTGCAGGTCATACAGATGCCCAAGGTGATGCGGCGGCTAATAAAGTTCTTTCGCAATCACGCGCTGATGCGGTTAAAAAATTCTGGACCGATAAGGGCGTTCCTGCTGAAGGTTTAAGCGCAATTGGTTATGGTTCTGATAAATTGCTTGATACTTCTAAAACAAAAGAAGCGGATGCAAAAAATCGCCGCGTTGAATTTAACGTTCACGATTAATAAAAACCAAATTCTAATTCAAAAAGCCGCCCATTAATTTATGGGCGGCTTTTATATTGCATTGCAATATAAATTGTTCGGTATTATTGAATAAGCATGAAAGCCCTTTTATGCGAAACAATTGGCCCACCAGAGAATTTGGTTCTTCGTGAAATTGAAATTCCAAAACCATCAGGCAATCAGGTTCTAATAAAAATCCATTGCACGGGTATAAATTATCGCGACTGCCTAATCATAGAGGATAAATATCAATTCAAAGCCCAAAGGCCATTTGCGCCATGCGGTGAAATTGCGGGCGAAATTGTGCAAATCGGTGAAAATGTAACCCAATTTTCAATTGGCGATAAAGTCTATAGTGAACAAACTTATGGCGGGCTTTGCCAATATATTGTTTCCGATTGCGATAAAATTGAAAAAATCCCTGATGGTATAAGTTACGAAAATGCCATTGCAATGCTTATCAATTATGGCACTTCACTTTATGCACTAAAACAAAAGGCAAGAATTAAAAAGGGTGAAAAATTATTGGTTTTGGGCGCAAGTGGCGGGGTTGGCATTGCGGCCTTACAATTAGGAAAAGCACTTGGGGCAAAAACCTATGGCGCAGTTTCAAGCGAAGATAAGGCAAAAATCGCGCTCGAAAATGGTGCGGACGAAGTTTTCATATATCCCAAAGAAATTGAAACCGAAGAAGAAAAAATCAAACTAAAACAAGATTTCAAAAACATGTCTGGCAATGGCGGCTTTGATGTAATTTATGATGCAATAGGTGGCAATTATTCCGAAGCTGCTTTGCGGGCAATTGCATGGAATGGGCGGTTTTTGGTGATTGGTTTCCCATCTGGAATTCCAAAAATCCCACTTAATCTATTGCTTGTAAAAGGCTGTGAGATTTGTGGTGTTTTCTTTACCGAATTTAAAGAACGCGAACCGATTGAATATGATGAAAATGTCAAACAATTGGTTGAATTATTATCAAATGGTTCGATAAAGCCTTTGATAAGCCAAAGATATAGGCTGCAAGATGGCGCAAAGGCAATTTTGGCAATTAAAAACCGCCAAAATGTTGGAAAGATTATTGTAAATAATGAAATTATCTAAACTATCCCCTAATGCACAAGGCGCATTTTGGACCTTTCTGTCGGCAATATTTTTTGTTGCCATGACAGTTTTTGTGCGCCAATTGGGAAAAAATACTTCGGTTCCAACCATGATTTTTTGGCGCGCATTGGCGGGGCTCGTGGCATCTGTTCCACTTGTGATTGGAAAGCCCGCATCGATTTGGAAAATATCGCGGCCATTGCCGTTTTTGTTTCGTGTTTCAACTTCGGCGGCAGCATTTTTTGCATCATTTTACGCATTCGCAAACTTACCAATCGCCCAAGCACAGGCAATAAGTTTTTCAAGAACACTTTTCATAACTGTTTTGGCGGTAATCTTCTTGGGCGAGAAGGTTGCATGGCGAAGATGGTCGGCGGTTTTTATTGGTTTTATTGGCGTTCTTTTAATGTCACGCGCCGAAAATTCGGTTTTTAATCTTGCGACTATTTCAGCAATTGGCGCGGCGGCGCTTTATGCGCTTTCAATCATTATGATTAAAGAGCTTACCAAAGATCATGACCCTGCAACATTGGTTATGTATGCAAATATTTTTACCACATTGGTGGGTTTACCTTTTTTCTTTTTTGGCGGCACAACACCTGATTTTAGCCAAATGATTATCCTATTAATCATGGGATTTTGCGGGGTTGGGGCGCAAATTTGCTATGTAAAAGCGCTTTCAATTGGTGAGGCGTCGGTAATGGGTATTGTTGATTATGCACGTTTACCAATGTCAGCATTAGCAGGCTTTATTGTCTTTCACGAAACCCTTGATAATATAACATTATTGGGCGCTGCATTGGTAATAGGTGCAACAATTTATATCACCCTGCGAGAGGCGAAATTAGGAAAAACAAAACCTGTTGGCGAATAGTTGAGTAAAATGACATTTAAAATCACCACCATAACTTTAACCCCCGATGCATGGCCCGGTGCGCTTGGCGTTTCGCTTTTAGGAAGCGGGCTTAAGGATGGGCGTTGGGCGCTTGAAACAATTGATTTGCGCGACTTTGGTTATGGCAAACATAATATGGTTGATGACACTTGCGCAGGCGGTGGCGCGGGCATGGTTATAAAGCCAGATGTTGCAATTAATGCAGTTAAATCGATGAATGTTGGAACGCGACCACTTATTTACCTTACACCGCGCGGAAAGCCGCTTAATCAAAAAAAAGTGCGTGAATTATCAAAAGCAGATGGCATGGTGCTGTTTTGTGGGCGCTTTGAAGGGCTTGATCAGCGTGCAATTGATATTTTGCAAATGGATGAAATCTCGGTTGGTGATTTTGTCCTTATGGGCGGTGATATTGCCGCCCAAGCAATGTGCGAGGCGGTTTTGCGCCTTATTGATGGTATTATGGGCAAGGCTGAAAGCCATGAAAATGAAAGTTTCGAAAATGGCCTTTTAGAACACCCGCTTTACACGCGCCCCCGCGAAATCGAAGGCCATGCAATTCCAGAGGTTTTATTATCAGGAAACCACGCTGCAATTGAAAAATGGAAACTTCAAAAAAGCGAAGAGATTACAAAGGAAAGACGC
>JAPUEP010000174.1 GCA_027492515.1 Hyphomonadaceae bacterium | reverse complement strand
GGCAAATTTGCAATTTTACCTCCTGTTAACGGGGGCTAAAATGCAAATTCTAACCAAGATTAGCCAAGCCCCCCTTAACATTGAAGAAGCGCTTGAATTTGCACAAGCTAGTTCAAATGGTTGCGCAAATTTATTCGTTGGGAAAGTTAGAAACAATAATTTAGGCCGCGACGTATTAGGCGTTTCCTACGACGCATTTGATCCTTTATGTATTAATATACTTAATGAAATTTCTAATGAGGCGATAAAGGAATTTGATCACCGTTTAAGGATTTATATTTCACACTTTAAAGGTAAGTTGGACATAGGTCGGATAAGTGTTGTGATTGCGGTTGGAAGCCCACATCGCGATGCATCTTTCCTTGCCTGCCGCTACATTATCGAAGAACTAAAAAAGCGCGCACCAATTTGGAAAAAAGAACATTATATAGACGGCGACGATGATTGGTTACTCGGGCATGAGCTTGAAAAACAATGAAAATTCTTGCAATCATATTGGCGGGTGGTAACTCAAGCAGAATGGGCAAAAATAAGGCGTTGCTGCCCTATAATGGCAAAAGGCTTATTGACCACATCGCCAACCAATTAATCATTTCTGGTATCAAAGATATCATAATTAGTGGCAGTGTCGAAGGATATGAATGCATCCCCGATTTTATAAAAAATGGGGGTCCATTGGTCGGAATTGCCACGATAATTTCCAAAATATACAGCGATTATGATTCATTCTTGGTTTTGCCTGTCGACTTACCGCTTTTAAATTCTGATTTGATAAATCAATTAATCAACAATAATAATGATTATGATGCGATTTGTTTTCAATCTAACCCACTTCCCTTCAAAATCAACAAATCGTTAGCGCTTTTGAACGAACTAAATTCTTCAAATTTCATTGAGAATTTATCAAAGCAAAGCGTCAAAAATTTTCTATCCAAATTTAATACCCAAATTTTGGAGCTTTCAGACAAAAACATTAACGCGCTAACAAATACCAACACTCCAAATGAATGGGAGCTGGCAGTTCGCCAGACGAATTAGGATGGAAATTCATATCGCCCAAGATAGAATAATTTATTTTGTCACCAATGACGAAATTGACAAGCTAATCAACAAGAAAATCCTGACTACAAAAATCGATATCGGAAGTATCTATTTGCGATTTGCTCTAATAATCGAAAATAGCAAAGAAGAAATTGAAATTGACGTTGATAGCGATGGTTACGTTCTGAAAATTGCAAAAAGTGCTTTGCCCAAGTTTTTTGATGTCTCACGCGGACAAATAGCAATCCGTAAAAGCCTAAAGATTAATGAGAAAAATATTATCGTTGGTGCAGCCGTCATAAATAAGGAAAACTGATATGATAAATGAAGATAATTCACTAATAGATTTTGCTTGCCAAATTGAAAATGGTGTCACAATTTTAATCGCGCTTAAGGCCGATTTATTACTAAATGGTGCTAAGGATATAAAAAGCGAATTTGCACAACTGAGCACTGATTTAGATGAAGTTGTGAGCAAATATGATATCGATATTAAAGGAAAAACGCCGCAAAAAGACTGGCGTGAAGAAGCACCGAATAAATTGATTTCTCACCTAATAGCGAATTTCCATGAAAGTCATAGAAATCAATTGCCGGAAATTATCAAACTGGCAAGCAAGATTGAAGCTGTTCATTGTGAACACAAAGAATGCCCTCATGGCTTAGCGGCACAGCTTGAGAAAATGCTTTTTGAACTTGAAAGCCACATGAATAAAGAAGAAATGATTTTGTTCCCAATGATTGCCCAAGGTTCAAAAAACATGGCTGGCGGCCCTATATTTGTCATGCAACAAGAACACATTTCACATATTGAAGAAATAGAAAGGCTTGCCGATTTAACAAGTAACTTCATTCCACCAAGTGATGCCTGTAACTCTTGGCGGCTATTATATCAATTTGTGAATGACTTCAAATTAGCACTTTGTGAGCACATTCATTTAGAAAATAATATCTTGTTTGCCGGTTGATATAAGAATGCAAACATTTATTCTAGCAATTGCCTTTTTTTGTGTCGCACTAATCTATTCTAGCGTGGGGTTCGGTGGCGGCTCATCATATACCGCATTATTGGTTTTGATGGGTGTCGCTTATAATTCAATTGCGCCAATCTCATTAATATCCAATATAATTGTAGTTTCTGGGAATTCTATAAATTATGCAAGGTCGAAAGCAATTGATTTTCGCCTTTTTTCGTATCTTGCTATCGCTTCAGTTCCTATGGCTTTCATTGGTGGGATTGTGCCAGTCAGTAAGAAGACATTTATATGGCTTCTTATCTGCGCCCTTTTTCTATCAGGCGTAGCACTGTTAAGGTCTGCATTTAAGAACAATTATGAAGATCCCCAATTAAGGCCTACAAAACCAATGCTTTTAATGCTTATTGGTGGCATATTAGGGCTAATCGCTGGCTTCACAGGAATAGGCGGCGGAATACTTTTATCGCCAATACTTTATCAAATACGGGCGGCAAATTCCAAACAAATTGCTGCTACAGCATCGCTTTTTATTTTGGTAAATTCCATATCAGGATTAATCGGTCAATTGCAAAAGCATGGTTTTGATACGCAAAATAAATTGATTTATCTATTGCCGCTTCTTGTTTTAATCGGAGGGCAAATTGGAAATAGATTTGCCATAAAATTCTTTACTTCAAAAAATCTAGCATTAACAACTGCCGCATTAGTAATTTTTGCGGCCGTTCAGTTATTTCTAAAGCAAATTAAACTGATTTAGGTTTCTCATATTGATGAATTAAATCGCTTTTCTAACTTCTACCAAAAAGTCTGACACCGAATTCCGCATTGCGTCACTCCTTTGTGACAATTCAGTTGAAGTTTCAAGGATTTGTGAGGTTGCAACACTATATTCTGAAATGACTTGACTAATTGAGCCAATGCTAGCGCTTACTTCCATTGTTCCGGTTGAGGCTTGGTCAATATTTCGCGCCACTTCATTTGTCGCAGCACTTTGCTCCTCCACTGCAGCGGCGATTGCGGTTGCAATCGAACTTACATTATTAATTGTATTGGCAATTGTTTTAATTGATTGAACTGCTTGATTACTAGAATTTTGGATTTCAGAAATTTGCAATGTGATTTCATCAGTGGCTTTTGCAGTTTGGCTTGCAAGTGCTTTTACTTCTGATGCTACAACAGCAAACCCCTTCCCTGCCTCACCAGCTCTAGCGGCTTCGATGGTTGCATTTAAAGCCAAAAGGTTAGTTTGACTTGCAATATCAACTATTATGGCAAGAATATTGCCAATTTTTGATGAGCTTTCCGACAATTTATTAATATCCAAGGTTGCCTGCTCCACATCCATCACCGCATTATTAGTTATAATTGACGATTGCGTAACTTGGTGGTTAATTTCTGCAACTGAATTCGCCATTTCTTCGGTAGCGGCGGCAACTGAATTAACATTTGCAGAAGATTGTTCTGCTGCTGCGGCAACATTAGTTGATTGTTCTTGGGCTGAAGACGACGAATTCCTTAAATTCGCCGCCAATGCTTCTAATTCAGATGCCGAGTTTGCAACAGAATCAACAACTTCTTCCATTTTATTTTCAAAAGATTTGACGACAGTTGAAAAAGTGTCGACTTTTTTTTCAATATAATCCATAGCAGCATTGGCGGCTCGGCTTGCTTCACCAAATGCCCCCGGCATTCCGCGTTCTGATATACGTCTAAAATATTTATTTGCGGCCATATATTCCAATGAAGCGCGGGATTCGCGAATATAAGCGTCTGATTTGTCTATTAAGCGATTAATAAGATGTAGAAGATTGCCTGCATCTCCTTTTTCATCGATATTTTTTATTCTCGCTTCGAAATCGCCGTTTGAAACTGCTTCACAAACTTCGATAGCTTTTAATACGGCCGATTTATAGTCATTTGAAAACATGTATTTACTCTATCTATTGTGCATTAGTTTAGGCTGCAGCTTGTTTAGTGGGGCGCAAGGTCGCTATAAATTCGTCATATTCTAAATTATTGCTCGCAAGTAAATTTGTAAGCATTTCACTTGATGCAATAAGTCCATCCTTACGATTTGTATGGCGATTTTCCTCAGCTAACAAATCTCTATAAAGTGGTGATATAATATTGTTTAAAATTTCGCGATCAGGAACCCGACGATTAGAATGAAACCCAATAATATTACCTGACGCATCACGACTTGGGGTGACATGGGCATTGACCCAGTAATAATCGCCATTCTTGCACCGATTAATAACATAGGCGAAAATTTCGCGTCCGTCATGAATTGTGTCCCAAAGAAGTTTGAATACACATCTTGGCATATCTGCGTGCCGAATTAAACTATGCTGTTGCCCGAGGCATTCAGATTCAGAATAGCCAGATATTCTGATAAAAACGTCATTACAATAAGTAAGGCGGCCTCTTAAATCAGTCTTACTAACTATCAGTTCGTTTTCTCCAAAAAATCTTTCAACACTATTTGTCATGTTCAATTTTCAATTCTTTACTTTGTTTTAAAAATCCACTAAATAAAATTAGAAAACAATTTAAATATATAAATTTTTTACATATATAACATCTCGCGAAATGGATAATTTTGTCTTAAAATTGGACAAAATAAAGCAAAATTTCACATACGTTATGATTGCTTCATTCATAAACAGGCAAGTAAATCTAATTTGTATTTACTATATATATTTATTCTGCCAATAGAAAGATGATAATTTCTTAGGATGAAGAGTTTATTTATTTTATTTGACTGAGCACTAGCCCCCGCCAGATATTAATAAATTTTTTAGTATTAAAAAAAACGCGGGACTATCCTACTTCAATGAGTCATGTAAACTATTCTCCCAATATTTTATATTTGTTGTTATAATACGCATTTGTAGAATTATAGAAAAAATTAAAACACAAATTGAAACAGAGTAAAAAATAATCGAATAGCTTTTAAAACAATCCGCCAACATCCTAAAAATTAGTGATAACTGTAAAAGTGTAAAAACATATTTTTTAAAAAATGTTTCAGTTAGGTAATTGCTACAGGTCCTTTGCATTGACCTATTAATAAAAACAAAGGTCATGCTCATAAGGACACCTAAAGTAAGTATATGTACCGTTATAACGTCCAATTGCGCAAGAAAAAAGACTCGAAGGCTTGCAAAGAAAATCCATAGAAATGGAATAATTACTAAAAGATTATATGGCTTTTTAAAATTAATTATTAAGACCCATAGCAAAATTCTAGTTATAAATAGTAAAATATAAATCAAACCGAAGCTAGATTTATATTGCTGTACAATCATTAATATCCAAAAAAATAATGATAAAAATAAAAATACTTCTAATAATGAACTTAACCTGCGGTTAATAAAATGGTTTTGCATTTTATTAAGTGAGTTATGCATTTCACTATCCAAAATTCTTCCACCGTAAAACATTATAAGAATTGTGGGCAGCACAATCAGAATTCTTAACGATGTTTCAATGGCACCATTTGAATAAATGACGTTAGTAAGAATCAGCGCGACATTAGGTATCAAAATCAATTTTATGCGCATTGCACCTTCATCAAAAACAATATGAAGCAACAATACTAAAACAAATATGGGGGCAATTGAATTAACAATAAAATATAGATTACTTGCTGGAAATACAAATGAAATATATCGCGCAACACCCCACAATAAAAACCAAATTTGAATCATTGGCAGTTTAAATTTGATATTTGCACGTTTCAATAAGGTCCAATGAAATGCATAAATGGTAAAAATGCCTGAAAAATAAGCATATATAAGCTCAAACCTATGTAAAAAGCCGAAATCTTTAATTGGCAAATTGCAACATATTAGATTAAACCACCAAAATAATAAACTAATAACTAACCAGATAAGCACCAATCTATAATATTCAAATTGCTTTGCCATATCCACCTATACATTAAATCCCTTGATATAAGCATTTTTCAAATTTACATAAACGGAATACAATGGATAGAATAAATAGTATTGGCATCACTTGAGCCAAATCAAGTTACAAATAAATATTTTAGTGCATCAGAGAGAATGAGTTTTTGCAACAATATAAAAATAGGCATTATTGGTGCTGGCATAAGTGGCCTAATGTGTGCGTATAAGCTATCGTATGATGGCTTTGATATTACGATCTTCGATAAAAGCGGCTTTCCTGGAAAGGGTGCAAGCCATGTTGCTTCGGGAATGATTAATCCCGGGGGCGAATTGTTGGATTTACCATATTCCTTTATTAATTGCTCGATTGAAAGCGTTGTTTTTTGGAATAATTTTTCTAAAAAACATAATTGTATACTCCAAACCAATGGAAGTTTATTATTATCGCAAAGCTTCCAACAATCAAAAATAAATAAATTCCAAAATATTCTAAAATCTACTGATATTGAATTTCAAACTTTCGATAAAAAACAATTAAAGTATTTGGAGCCAGACATTTCGCCCAAATTTACTGATGCAATATTTTTCCCCAAAGACATAAATTTAAGCGCACCAAATTCACAAAAAATAATTATACAACACTTAATAAAATGTGGTGCTAAACTAAAAAGAGAAATGGTAACACCTATAACTATAAAAGATCAATTTGATTGGGTTATCGATGCAAGGGGGTGGGAAGCAGATTATAATGACTTATTATGCATAAAAGGTGAAACAATCTTAATTGAAAATCATGATATTAAATTAACAAGGCCTGTTAGATTTTGGTACGAAAATAATATTTATTACATTGTCCCATATGGTATGGGACGTTTCATTATTGGCGCAACCTCAAGAATTGAAGAAGACGCAAACCCACGAAAAGCCCGAATAATAGGCTTAAAACTGCTTATTGACGTTGCTAATGCATTTTCAAATAGATTTGAGAGTTCACATTTGTTGAAATTAAATAATGGAATACGTCCAAGCTTTAAAAATAAAACACCAAAGATTTCCTATATTGGCAATGCTTTTCACATTAATGGCATGTATCGGCATGGTTTCCTTTTTTCCCCAATCGCAGCAGAAGTTATTAGAGACAAAATATTAAACCGTGATAATGCCAATTCCTATTTATTTGAGAGTAATTTCAATCATTCATAAAGTAGCGAATTTCATGGCACCTAAGTATAAAAATATTTATGCCCCTCTTGCCCATAAAAAAAACCATTTGAAAAATTTTCATTTGGCATTAATCGCGTTAATTTTTCATACGCTTCACTTTTATCAAATTTATTTTGTTGAGCTTCATTAAATATTTTGACTACTTGCAATATATTTTCAGATTGTGGTGATACCCTAAATCTTGAAAAGCCATGATTATACAATATATCGATTTCACGAATCATATTTAAGCACGTTGAAGACATAGTTTGCGTGCCATTAATAATTAGATATTTTTCACCATCCAAAGTTTTAGAGAGCAGGCCTCCACGATCTTTAATACAAATGAAATCGCAGCTATCTTTTGTAAGGCCATATGACCTTGCATGATAGCAACGTGCAGATATTGCAAGTGGCATTTTTCCAAATACTTGAATTTCGAAATTTGTTTTCTTTGCTCTCAACAACTCTAATATCGTTGCTTCACTTAATTCGATAGGCAAAGTAAAGCCATTAAAGCCTTTATTAATAAAGAAATTCAAAGCCGATGGATTATAAATATTAATATATGGGCCAATTCGACAATGTTCTTTATTAACAAATTGCATTAAAGATAAATCGTTTAATTCGATAGCATCAAAATTGTGGTTCGAAATTATTTTTAATTGTTGCTTTTTCTCAGCTTCAGAATTTATTAGGCTTAGGCTTGAAAAAATTACATTTTTTCCGCAGCGTTTTAATGTTTCTATTACACCGTCTAAGTGTTTTGAATAAAGCTGTAACCTTTTTGAACATACAACTTCACCAATATATACGTCAGAAACTTCTAATTCATTAGCCACCATAGAATAGAAATCTAAGAATTTTTCATCACTCCAATTAAATAATAATGGACCTAATGTAATAGTCATATTATCGCCACTTCCTGTAATATGCACCTGTCGTAACCTTCCCGCCCTCACACAAATGTGTAAGATTGGCATGCTGGTGTGGTAGATTATTATAGAAATCATCAATTGCTTTTCTAAATGTTCTAACTACTTCTTTTACATAGGCTTTCCCACGTTGCCGCCCTTCAATTTTAAGCGCAGAGACACCAGAGTTTACAACTTCAGTTAAGTTTTCTAAGACATTTAAACTTACTGGATCTTCAAAAAAATAATCCACATCATCGTTAATTCTGAACCTACCTTTGCAAAGGGTAGGATAACCAGCGAGTTCATTTTTATCAAATTTATTAATTGTAAAATCACCCAATCGGGATACAAGTTCACCTTTTTCATCTAGATATTTAACATGTGATGCGGGGGAACAAACCCCATGCGAATTTGGTGATTTGCCAGTAATATAAGACGAAAGATAACATCTTCCCTCCGCCATTGGACACATTCCTCCAAAGGCAAAAATTTCAGTTTCAACAGAAATACTATTATTTAAATCCCTTATTTGTCCAAGCGTTAAAACGCGCGGTAAAACAACTCGACGAACACCAAATTCCTCGACAAAAAAATTAATATTGCTTATCGTCGACGCAGATGCTTGAACGGAAAGGTGCAATTTAGCCTTTGGATGCCTATCTCTTGCATAGGCTAATAAGCCAATATCGGCTAGTATTACGGCATCAGCACCTAATATTATTGCATCATCAACAGCTTGAAACCATTTATTCTCACTTGACGCATTCATATAAGTATTAATCGCAATCATAGCCTTGCAATTTTTGGAATGGGCGTATAAAATGGCCTCTGCCGCCTCTTCACGACTAAAGTTTAGCCCCGGAAAATTTCTTGCATTAGTCTCATCATTAAAGCCGAAATAAATGCAATCTGCACCCTCATCTATTGCAACAATTGCCGCCGACAATGTGCCAGCAGGGCATACTATTTCAAGTTTTTCCATAATATCAACCTCTGGCAACACGCCCTTCTAGTTTTTCTATCCGAAGGTTTGTACGTTCTAAATCAGTAAAAAAAGTACTCATTTCCGTTTCTAAATCATCTATTCTAAAATTAAAATTTTCATCAAAAAACTGATCAACTTTTCCGAGTTTAGTATCAATCTCTGTGATTATTCTATTTATTGAGGCAGCAAATATTGCATTTTTAGGCGATATAATATTTCTAAATTCAAGCCCTTCATTTTCGAGGGCATTTCTTAGGAGCACCAATATTTCGGCATTGCCTTCAATTACAATGTTTCTTGAAAAAAATAGTGCATCGCCATCAACTTCGCCTTCGGAAAGTTTCAATAAATCAATTATTTCACATGATATTTTTACGTCAGCATTTTTGACGTCATTTGCGGTACCAATCTTTATTCTAATTTTTCCATTAAGAATTGTCATTTTTAGAAATTTTTCCGAAAAAGTTGGCTTATATATTATAATTTTATTTTCTAACGGCTGTAACCTAAAAATCAATTTATAGTAAAGGTGATTTATTCTTGAGCTTAACAAGTCCAACAAAGATTGTTTTAAAAAATATGGTGCATCTAAAAATTTGTTAAACCCCTTCCTAATTATTATATCTTTCAAATTACCA
>JAPUEP010000173.1 GCA_027492515.1 Hyphomonadaceae bacterium | reverse complement strand
ATTAGAATTTGTGAACGTAAGAAACGGCAAAATTATCAACGCCATCGTTTTCAGTGAAACGTGTGTAGTCGCCGCGGATACCGTTTTTATCGTTGAACATATATTGTGCGCCAACACCTGCGGCAAAGCTGCCATTATTGTCTTTTACAGTTGTCGCGCCTGATTTAGCTTGCGCCCAAGTTTCGTGGTAACCAATACGACCAAGAAGGCTGAATTTTTCATCAACTGGCAATTTACCTACTGCATAAGCACCAAGATCACCGCGTTGTTTTAATTTAACACCTGCAACTGTATCATTGGTTACGCCAAAGCCGCCTTCAGCTTCTAATGCAAAGTTTTTATTGAAATCTGCACCAAAACGACCAGTGATAGAGGCTGTATCAGTGTTTGAAGTGTGATGTTGTGTAACGCCTGCGTTAATATAAGGTTTTGCAACCATTTCTTGTGCAGATGCTGCGCCTACAAGGCCTAAAGATGCAATTGTTGCGATTACTAAAGTACGCATTTTATTCTCCAAATTTTTCGCGGGGTTTGTTTAAATTTAATTGGGGGAGGCCCGCGAACAATCCTAATTTAAGGATGCGCAATTTGGGTTTCAACTTTCAATTCTGTAATGTGCATGCACAAAAAGCATAGTGTGTTCAATGGGTTACACATTGTGGCGAAAATGTGGCGATAAGCTGAATATCGCATGAATATGCCTTAATTTGGCCCAAAGCCTATCAAAAAATTTATGTAAATCATGTTTATGTTTGATGGAAATGCAAAGTCAAATAACTATATATATCCAATCAAGGAGTGCACATAGGTGGATATAAATTTTGATGATTCTGTAATTATCGATTCAAGCGGTCAAAGGCTTCATTTTTCACATTGGGGGTTTGAAAATAACCCTAATTCAATAATTTTGGCACTTCATGGAATGAATGATTATGCAAATTCATTCAATTTAATGGGCCCATATTTGGCGCAACATAATATTGCAACAATTGCTTATGATGCACGCCATTTTGGTCGCAACGAAAATCGTGGCGATTGGGCGGGGGCTTTAAATATGGCAGAAGATTTTATTGCAATTATTAATGCCCTTAAAATCAAATTCCCTGACAAGAAAATTATTTTACTTGGCGATTCAATGGGTGGCTCTACGATTTTATCGTCATATTTCAATAAATTGCGCCATAATGCTGATAAAGTAATATTAGTTGCCCCTGGGGTTTCTGGTTGGACCAATCAACCCGTAATTTATAGATTTGGCCTTTGGTTTATGAATAAATTCATTCCCCAAAAGCAATTAAGCCCACCAAAAATTGCCTATAAAGTTATCAAGGCGTCCGATAATGATGAAATGCTTAATCAAGTTGGGCATGATAAAAATATGATTTGGCAAACAATTCCATCAACCCTAAAAGGACTTGTTGATATGATGGAGCAGGCATTTCGCGCCGCGCCATTATTGGGTGATGTCCCAACTATGATATTATTTGCCGGCAAGGACCAAATCATTCCACCTGCCGCCAGTAAGAAATTTGCAAAAAAATTAAAGAAGAAAATAATCGTAAAAAATTACCCCGATGCATATCATATGCTATTACGTGATAATTCGCGTGAAACTTATTTCGACCAAATTGCACAATTTATTCAATGTAAATAAGTTTTTAAAATTTTTAGTGTAATTAGCGTCTATGTCTGCTGAAGCGAAGCCGCAAAAAACAAATAAATTATCCATGAAAGATATGGGTGCGCGTTTTGCTGCGTGGTGGAATGGCGTTGATGCTGCTGAAAAAAACGATGATGAAAATGCACAAGAAGGTGCAAATCTTGAGGTTGTTGAAGGTAAGGGCACACCAAAGCCAGATGAAAAAAATGATGCAATATTAGCCGCCACCAATCTTTTATGGGGAAATGGTCGCACTAGTCCACTTGATGATGCATTTGATGATAAATTAATTGACCAAATTGATTTGTCAAAAAATAATAAAATCTCCATTTTTGGTGGTGAATCTGGTGCAAGGCTAAAAAAGATTATCGCCAATCAAGAAGTTAAAATCACAAATTATGAATCAAACGCATTTTTAAAACAAAAATGCCTTGAATTTGTGAAATCTGAAAAACGTGCAAAATCCGTTATTTGCGAAGATTTTAACGGATCACCCGCAAAATTACCAAAAAATAAAGCCGATAGATTGCTTATATTTCTACGTGGAACAAGTGCAGAAGGTGCGCAGGCGCATATTTTCTCTGCGGCCCGCAATTTAAAGCCAAATGGAATTGGTTATTGGTTTGATTTCTTCATTCCTGAAGGCGTTCAAATCGGTGATAAATTTTCAGCGCCAGAAGGCCGCGAATTTATTAATGTTGCCGAGCTTAATGAAACAATGGATGCCGCTGGTCTTAAAATTATTGCTGATGAAGATATTGGTGCGGATTTCTTAAATGGTTTCAATAAAAACCAACATAAAATCAAAGAAGATTGGGAAAATTTTCAGGCGCAATTAATTAAAGACGGCGGCATAATTGCCGCGAACTTTGCCCTAAACCAAATTATGGGCTGGCGTGCACGCTCTGACGCACTGAAAATAGGCCAATTGAGCTTGCGCAAAATTGTCTTTTGTAAAGTATAAATTGGCTTTATAGCAATTTTATGAATGATAATCTTAATCTTAAAATTTTAAACGCCACATATAAAATTGAACAGGCCCAAGAAAATGGAAATATTGTTTCTGGCACTATTTGGATTGTTCGATTAAGTCAGGCAGGTGAATTTGCCCGTTACGCGCTTGTAACCGCTTCACATGTACTTGATATGATGAAAAAGCAAAATGCAATCATTTCGTGGCGTAAGATTGATGATAATGAAAAATGGGTAAAAGAACCCAGTGAGTTTAAAATCCGTGATGATAATAATCACCCACTTTGGCTTACACATCCAGAGCGTGACATTGCCGTAATTTGGATTGATCCACCAAATTTTGCCAAAGATAATGCAATTGATTTTGACCTTTTGGCAGATGAAAAAACAATAAAAAAATACAATCTAAACCTTGGTGATGAGATTATAACATTGGGTTTCCCACGCGGGCTTCCTGCAAATGGTTTGGGTTTTGCAATCCTTCGGTCGGGGCGGGTGGCAAGTTATCCTGTTTGGCCGGTTCGTGATTTCCCAAGTTTCTTGGTCGATTTAACAATTTTCCCTGGTAATTCAGGCGGCCCTGCTTATGTGGTTGAAAAACTAAGTAAGAATGGAAAATTCGGCAGTGTGGAACATGCAAGCTTTGTGGTGGGCCTTATTGCAAAACAGGTTAATTTAAACGATGAAAGCCTTGAAATTGGCTTGGTAATTCATTCAAGTTTTATTCGTGATATCTTGCTAGAACTTTTAAGTGATTATCATGATGACGCAATTGTATAGGTTTAGCAGACAAATGATTTTTACATGCTGCAAATGGCATATTTCTGCGCTTCCGATGCTCACGTACTTTAGTACGCTGCGCTTCGGTTCTCAAAATATGCCATTTTCGCAGTATAAAAAGTCATTTGACTACTAAACCAAGGGATTAATCCCTATTTATATAATGATTTTGTATTTTGGAGTTTGTGTTGGCTGAAGATCCATATTTAGTTTTAGGCGTAAAAAAAGGCGCACCACTTGCAGAAGTGCGCAAGGCTTATCGCAAACTTGCCAAAGAATTTCACCCTGACAAAAACCCTGGCAACAAAGCCGCCGAAGAGAAGTTTAAAAAAATCTCTGCCGCATTTTCGTTTCTTGATGATGAGGGGCGTAAAGCAAAATTTGATAATGGTGAAATTGATGCCGATGGAAACCCTGCATTTGCGGGCTTTGGTGGCGGTGGTTTTAAAGGTGGTTCAAACCCATTTGGTGGCGGTGACCCGTTCGGCCCTGGTGGTCCATTTGCTGGCATGAATGCGGGCGGTGGCCCAAGGCGTGGTCAGGGTGGTTTTGGCTCTCCCGATTTTGAAGATTTTTTTGGTGACTTGTTTGGCGCTGGCCTTCGCGGAAATATGAAACAAGGCAGCACAAGACCAAACCAAAAAGGCCAAGATATAAATTCAAACCTTGATATTGAAACCTTGGATGCAATATTAGGCGCCAAAAAGCGTATTTCTGTAAATGGTGCACAGGTTGAAATTGCAATCCCATCTGGCGTTGAAGAAGGCCAAACCCTAAGATTACGCGGCAAAGGTGGTAAGGGTGTTCCCAATGGCGATTTATTGGTAAAAGTTCATATTTTGCCTGATAAAAACTATTTAATTCAAGGCATGGATGTTTATTCAGATTTACATATTTCCTTAAAAGAGGCCATTTTGGGGGCAAAGGTTGAAATTCCAACCCCGCTTGGAAATGTTGCAATGACATTAAAGCCAAATTCCAATAGCGGTCAATTATTGCGCCTAAAAGGGCGCGGCATTGCCAAGGGTGATAAAATTGGCGATTTTTACGTCAAATTACTTATAAGTCTTCCAGATGGCGATAATTCTGAGCTTGGAAATTTATTGAATTCTTGGTCTGGCTTTGAAAAAATTCCAAGCAAACGTGGATAATAGGCACGAATAATGAAAATTGATAATCGTCCTTTAATTGGAATTATTCTTGATGAAAACACCTCAAACGGTGGGCGTTTTTACGAGACTAATAAAGGCTATTTTCGTGCAATTTATGAAGCGGGCGGCGCGCCAATTGGCCTTCCTTATGAAAAAACCTCTTTGCAATTTGCAATTCAAAATTGTCAGGGGCTTTTATCAACGGGTGCACGCATACAATTCCCTGATTATGCTTATATTGAGGGTGAAAAAAGTACTTCGCCATATTCTGATAGGTTTGCAATTGAAGCTGATTTAATAAAGGCTTTTGTTGATGCCGATAAACCTTATTTGGGCATATGCAATGGTATGCAGCTTTTGGGCGTTTTGCACGGTGCCAAAATGACATATCAACTTAAGGCGCATCAAAAGGGTGATATTGCCCATGATAATCGCGAAACGCGCCACAAGGTTGAAATCATCCCAAATACTCACCTTGGTAAAATTATAAATACGCCAGTAATCACAACAAATTCCCATCATAGTGAGGCGATTTTATACCCAAGTGATAATATGATTATAAGCGCGAAAGCAGAAGATGGAACAATCGAAGCAATTGAAATAAAAAATAAAAAATTTGCAATTGGCGTCCAATGGCATCCTGAATTAATGTGGCCCACACCGCAAGGTATTCATGATGAAAATTCAATTCAATCGATTAAAAAATTATTTTGCGAATTTATTGACAATTGCAACTGAAAAAATTTGCTTTAAATTTATCAAAAAGCCCTTATATAGCTGAATTGATTGAAAAACTTTGCATTAAAATATTGCAAAATGTGTAAACTAATTTAATCACATTAAAACGAAGATGAATAAAATATCTAATGCCCCATTCAAACTGTGTTCATCAATAATAAGTATAAGAGAATTATGAAAAAACTTTTCGCTTTCATCTTTGTCTCACTATTAGCTTTTGCAAATAATGCACAGGCAAAACCATCATTCAAATTTGGTGTTGGTAATAATAGTGCAATGCACATGGGCTTTGCCCAAGATAAACCTATTATGGCTGATAATGGTCGGGTTTTATCATTGCGGGATGTTGCGCAAATCATTAATTCCCAAGTCCCTGGAAGCGTGCTTGATGCGCAAGGACCAGTTGATGTTAACGGGCGCAAGATATATTATGTGCGCTGGCAATCAAATCGCGGCGCGATTATTCAATTCGAAGTTGATGCTGAAACTGGGCAAATTTTAAGAAGGGCAGGTGGCTAATGCGCTGCTTAGTAATCGAAGATGACAATGACCTTCGCCGCCAATTAGAGCGTGCATTACTTGATTCTGGTTACGCCGTTGACGTTGCACGTGATGGTGAAGAAGGCCATTTTTTGGGCGATACTGAACCTTATGATGTTGTGGTTTTGGATTTGGGCCTTCCTGTAATGGACGGCGTAACAATCCTTGAACGCTGGCGCAAAGATGGGCGCACAATGCCTGTGTTGATTTTAACTGCGCGTGATAGATGGTCGGAAAAAGTTGCGGGCTTTGATGCTGGCGCTGATGATTATCTTACAAAACCATTCCACACCGAAGAATTATTGGCGCGCCTTCGTGCATTGGTTCGCCGTGCCGCAGGGCACGCAACCGCCGCACTTGAAAGCGGTGGCCTAAGGCTTGATCCACGTGCACAACGTGCAACGGTTAATGGCAATCCGGTTAAACTTACTTCGCATGAATTGCGCCTTTTGACATATTTATTACATCACGAAGGCCGCGTTGTGCCACGCTCAGAACTTATTGAGCATATTTATGATCAAGATTTTGACCGCGATTCAAACACCCTTGTTGTTTTTGTCGGGCGTTTTCGTAAAAAAAATTGGCCAAGATAGGATTATAACTGTTCGTGGCCTTGGCTATCAGTTGATTAATCCTGAAAATTAATGAAAATAGGTCATGCAGATTAAAAATGTCTCATTGACCGCAAGGCTTATAATTACCGCATCTTTGGTAAGTTTTGTTGCTTTGTTTGCTGTGGGCATTGTTTTATCGGCAATTTTCCATTCGACTTTGGAAAAATCTTTTGACCTTGGGCTTAAGGTTAATCTTGACGCACTTGCCGCAAGTTCTGAAGTTAAAAATGACATAATCGATGTCCCAAGAAGCCCAACCGATCCAAGGTTTACGCGTCCATTATCTGGCTATTATTGGCAGGTTTCATTCATTGATAATCAAGGGCAAATTTCAAATATAATTCGTTCACGCTCCCTTTTTGATGAGCAATTAAACGCGCCAAATCAATTACTATTGGATGCAAAAAATTTAAAAGGCGAAACGGCATTCATAAATATCAAACGCGCTGACGAAAATTTGCGTTTGGCGGCGCGAATAATTCAATTACCCAATGTGCAAACCCCAATTCTGTTGCTTGTAACGGGGGATGTTAATGAAATAAATAATTCAATTAATTATTTCAATCAGATTTTGATAATCAGCCTTGTAACACTTGCAATTGGTTTTATTGCCGCGAACTTTTTACAAGTAAAAGTTGGGCTTTTCCCATTGCGCAAAATGGGCCGTGAACTTGCCTTGATGCGTGACGGAAGTGAAAATAGTTTGGATGAAAATATCGCCCCCGAACTTGCGCCAATTGCCAAAGAATTAAATGCTTTATTGCTTCATAATCGTGAAGTTGTGGACAGGGCGCGAACCCATGTTGGCAATCTTGCACACGCGTTAAAAACACCAATATCCGTCATGCTTAACGAGGCTAAAACTGATAAAAGCCAATTGGGTGAATTAGTTGAAAACCAAGCGCAAAATATGACGCGCCAAGTAGAGCATTATTTAAAACGCGCCCGCGCAGCGGCGCGCGCCGAAATTTCACGTGAACGTATTATAATACAAAATGGTGTTGATGATTTGGTTCGTACCTTATCACGTCTATGCGCCCGTGATGGCGTTCAAATTGAAATTATTGGCAAAACTGATGCATTTTTTCGTGGCGACCGCGAGGATTTAGAAGACCTTATCGGTAATTTATGCGAAAATGCTTGCAAATATGGCGGCGGTCTTGTCGAAATTTCTTTCAAAGAAAGCGCCGATGAAATCAATATTATAATAGAGGACGATGGCGAAGGCTTAAACCCAAGCCAAATTAAAGATGCCTTAAGGCGCGGTGTAAGGCTTGATGAAACCTCGCATGGGTCTGGCCTTGGTTTGAATATTGCTGATGAAACTGCAAGGGCTTATGGCGGATATTTGCATTTGGAAGATTCGGAATTAGGCGGTCTTAAGGTAAATTTACACTTACCAGTAACAAATACTTAATTTTAATAATTTTATGCTTAATCTTTAGGTTAATGATTCGAATTATATACTTTAGGTAGTGTTTTGTCAGAACTAGAAGCGTTAAAAAGCATTATTATGCGCGCCCCACCCCAAATGGCGGGTGATATTCTGACGCAACTTGAAACTTTGCCCGATAGTGATGACCCATCATCAGTATTAAATCAGCTAAAATTATTATTACGCTCAAGATTATTGGCATCATTTGCCCAAACTTCAAAAGCAAAGCCAGAGCCACAACCTTTAAAAGAAGGCCGTGAAATAAGTGTTTCGCGTCTATTCTTTAAGCCTTTTGAACCATTATTTGAAACATTCGATAATAATAACAAGCCTTTACCAGGTTCATTTGATCGTGCGAATTTACGAAAAATTTGGGATGTATTCAAAAATCAAATCGCAAGTGAAGATTTAGAAGAATTAGAACCAAAAGCCCAAGTCGCATTAATGCATAGCGATAAAAATAGTGCGGCATATTATGGCGCAAAATTACGTGAAGTTTTTTATCAAAAGACAATTGATAAAGATGAAAACATTCTGCACCAATTAGATAATAGTATCGATGCCGAAGCAGGAAAAAGATTTATTCATTGGCTTCAGGTTGACCATGAAGCGCGCCAAAGAAAAATTGATGTAACCGCCGATTTGGGCGAATTTAGCGATAATGATATTTCCGCTTTTTGTTTATATCTAACCAAGCTTGATAAAAGTGATGTTAAAACCGCATCTGATTTTCTTTTATTATTGATGGGTAATTCGCATAAGCCTTGGTCGGTGTTAAGGATTATAAAATCGGCGGTTGTCGATATGAATGACCGAAAACTTGCGGTAACGGCGTATAATATAATTGGCGTTCGCCTTATTGCATTATTAGAACGTAAGGTCGAGCATATAAATAACCTTCGAAAATCAAATGACTTTGACGGTCATGAGGCAGCGCTTTTAATCGAAGATTATAATCAAATGAGCGTTGGTTTTGAACGCTGCAATCTATTAATTGATGGCGGCCCATGGACCAAAGCATTAAGGCAAGTTCGTATACGTGCAGGCGAAGTTTTCACTGATATGTGTGAACACGCCCAAAGCGTTTTAGAACAGGCATTCCCAATCGATAAAGGCCGCATAAAAGGGCTTGGCAATATTGATTTACCACGCACCAGCAGTGAATTAGTACCCGATAGGGTTAAATCTGCGATGGAATTTGCAAAATTCATTCGTGACGCACGGCTTTATGCACCAAATGCAGGTTTTGGCGGCACACGTGATAATGTTCACAAGGCAATGCTTCGTCATTGTGACTGGTTAAAATCGGGATTAGTGACATTATTTTCACATGAAGAACGCGGTCGCTTTTTTGATGAATGGTCAAAAAAATCCGTGGAAATCGTTTCAATCATTGATGATGCAGCAGCGGCAAAATCATTGGAACGTAAATTAGCGGCCTAATTTTAAATCATAAATTCCAACCGCTTCAAATTGCCACATTCTTGCAATTCATTATCATGAACTATAAGCGCGAAATTATAATTGAATTTCTTGCGCTTGAAATTAAGCGCTAATTGCGTCATTGAGAATTATGCAAACCACAGCAAGCCCAATTGATATTGTGATTTTTTTCACCGCGGCACTTTTAATCTTAAGTGCGATTATATTTTTTCTTTTTAAGTCTTTGGCAAAAAAAGATGAAATTGATTATAAAGACAATTCGGTAATTTATGCCGCGCAATTACAAGATCTTGAAACCGACCTTGAAGAAGGCCGTATAGATGCACAGGATTTTTCAAGCGCTAAAATT
>JAPUEP010000172.1 GCA_027492515.1 Hyphomonadaceae bacterium | reverse complement strand
GAAACTTCGCCACCCGAATTGCATTCTGTTTTTGGCGATCTTATTTCAAAAATTGCATTCGAACTTAACACCGAAGTGCGCCGCGAATTGGCAATCACATTTGACCAAGGCTATGCGCCGCGCAATCTTGCGTTAAAACTTGCCAATGATGACATTGAAGTTGCAGAACCGATTTTAAGAAATACACGCTCTTTTACCGATGATGATTTGGTAAAAATCGTAAGCGAAAAAGGAACGAAATATCAAATTGCCGTCTCACAACGTATAAATGTTTCTGAAACAGTTTCTGATGCATTGGTTGATCATGGTAATGATGATGTTGTTAAATCACTTTTACAAAACCAAAGTGCGAATATTTCTGAAAATACATTCGATAAAGTAATTGTTCGCGCACAAGAAAATAGCGATTTACACGGCCCAATCGTAACACGCAAACGCGTTTCAGTTGATGTATTAAATCAAATGTTTTCAATTGTTTCTGGCCCAATGCGCCAAGAGATTATTGATAAATATAAGAACTTTAGCGAAGCTGAAATCAATGCCGCTTTGGAACGTGCCAAAACCCGTGTAAGCGTAATAAACAAAGCACTTCCTGATGATTATGAAGAGAAATTAGCAATAATAAAAGAATTAAAAGCTGCCAATAAAATTGATAAAAACCAATTACCAAACATTTGGCGTGAAGGCGATAAAACTTTATTCTATCTTATGCTTGCCGAAATTTCGGGGCTTGATTATCAAAATATTGCCCGCCCATTTGAAGCAAAAGATATTGATTCAATCGCAATTGTTTGCCGTGCGAAAGATTTCCCGCGCGCTTTATTCGTAACATTGGCGGTTTTTGTACTTGGCCCAGATGGAATTGGCGCTGCCGAACGTCTTGGCAATATGTACAATGACGTTCCGCCAGACGCCGCAAGCCGCGCAATCCGCTTTATGCAAGTTAAGATGAAAGCGGCGGCATAGTACTCAAAAGCCCACCCTCGGCCTTCGGCCTCACTCAGGCTTTTGGTTTTAGGCGGAAAACAAAAATCAAAAAGCGTGGTTTTTGTTTTTTGTTTGCTTTATTTTTTAAAAAAGGCTTGAAACTAAGTTTCAAGCCTTTTTAATTTATATGTCAATAATTTATAAAAACCACGCTTTTTATAAATTATTGCCCGATTTAATCCAAAACCCTGAGTGAGGCCGAAGGCCGAGGGTGGGGTTTTGAGCGCTTTACGCTTTCCCTGCCTCGCGTTCTTTTATGTTTGTGAAGGCGATTTTTGGGAATTTTTCGGCGACGTAGGAAATTTCCCATGCGCTTTTGCCAAGAAAGACTAAATCATCATCAATATCGCGTGCGATGCCTGATTTGTTTCTGTCCATGAATTCGTCCATATCCGCTTTGTTTTCGGCTTTTATCCAGCGAACGGCATTATATGGGCAGGTTTCGAATGTTGCTTCAAGGCCGTATTCGGCTTTGATACGTTCAACCAAAACGTCAAATTGAAGTGGGCCAACTGCGCCAACAATCATATCAGAACCCATATCAGGGCTAAATAATTGGGTTACGCCTTCTTCGGATAATGCACGCAAGGCTTTACCCAAATGTTTGGCTTTCAAAGGGTCTTTTACAAAGACGCGGCGCAAAATTTCGGGTGCAAAGTTTGGAATACCAACGAAGGAAATATTGCCTGAAACCGATAAACTATCACCAACCCGCAACACGCCATGATTGGGAACGCCAATAATATCACCCGCGAATGCTTCATCCGTTAGTTCGCGGTCTTGTCCGACAAACATCATTGGATTGTGAACACCAATTTGTTTGCCGCTTGCAGTTTTTAAACGCATACCGCGTGTAAATTTACCAGATGCAAGGCGAACCATCGCCACGCGGTCGCGGTGATTTGGATCCATATTTGCCTGAATTTTGAAAACAAAGCCCGCAACTTCGGTATCTTCGGCATGAATTTCACTTGCAACGCCTTTAATTGCACAAGTCGAATTATGCGGCGCGGGTGCATAATCAACCAAACCATCAAGCAAATCGACCACCCCAAATTGACGCAATGCAGAGCCAAAGAATACAGGTGTCATATGACCTTCACGGAAAGATTGAAGGTCAAAATGCGAATAACCACCTTGCACAAGTTCCGAACCCATTTGCAATTCTTCAAGTTCTTCAGGGCTTAAAATACCGCCCGCATCATCTAGATTAACACGTTCATGGGTAATAGTTCCCGCCATACCAGGTTTTGGACGCTCAAACGCAACAAATGAATTGTTACGAACATCAACCATGCCTTTAAAGCGATTACCCGAACCTTGCGGCCAAAAAATTGGCGCAGGATCAAGGGCAAGTTTGCTTGCCACTTCGTCCAATAATTCCATTGGATCTTGGGCTTCGCGGTCCATTTTGTTGATGAATGTTATGATTGGAATGTCACGTAAACGGCAAACTTCGAATAGTTTCAATGTCTGCGGCTCGATACCTTTTGCGGCGTCAAGAACCATTACCGCGCTATCGGCGGCAGTAAGCGTGCGATAAGTATCTTCGGAAAAGTCTTCGTGACCTGGGGTATCAAGAAGGTTGATAATATGGTCACGATGTTCAAACGTCATAACCGATGCCGAAACCGAAATCCCACGCTCTTTCTCAATATTCATAAAGTCAGAAGTTGTGCGTCGCTGTTCCCCACGTGCACGAACCGCACCCGCCATACGAATTGCACCACCTGTTAAAAGCAGGTTTTCAGTAAGCGTGGTTTTACCCGCATCGGGATGTGAAATAATAGCAAACGTCCGCCGACGTTTCGTTTCGCGCGCAATCTCGTTCATAATATACTCTTTGTTGGCGCCTTTTAACGCAAATCACAAAAAGGTCAAAAGGCAATAACAATTAAGAATTACGAATTAAAAAAATAAAACAAAAATAACAAAAGTCACAAAAAAGCAAAAACCACGCTTTTTGATTTTTTGTGTCCGCTTGTTTTCAAAATCGTGAGTGAGGAGCGTAGCGACGAGGGTGCGAATTTGAGTTTTTTTACGCTACTTTCTTCCAAACACTATCATTAATGATTTGATTGGTAAGGCGGCCTTGTTTTTGTAATGATAATAATCCGCCCAAAGTTGTTAAATCAGTTTTTCCCAATTTATAGGCAACTTGACTTGGACTTTTGATTTTTGGCGCAATCGGCAAAAACATCGCAGAATTGGCCTGTGTTTTTGCATTTAATAGCCAGCATAATGCCGCAGCCTTATCAGCGTTTTCATTCCAAAGGTTAGGGTTTTCAAAAATTGCAGATTGCATAGCCACAACAGCATCAGAAGCACTTGCATGGGCAACAAAATTCATTGGAAAGCCAGTGCGTTCAAGCAATTCTTTTCCACCTGAAATCATTAATACGCAATCATTCAATAAAAATAGCATTCTACCCAACCTTAATCGATAGAATATACATTATGAATCTTAATTATTCCCCAATTGTAATGAAATTATTCTACGCGTTCTATTAAAAAATCGCGGCCCTTTGTATCCTCGATTTCGACCACCCAAAGGTCGCTATCTTGATTGAGGCGTTTTTGAATATATTCATCAATTGTATTTTCCAATGAAATATCGGTTTTCTTTGCCAATTGTGAACTTAAATCAACCCAAATCAAATCCCCTTGCCCATTTCTTGAAGGGGTAAGTAATTTTGATTCGTCGCGCGAAATCACGATTTTAACAAGCGCGCTTCCAAAATCTGCATCACCTTTGTGAACAATATGTGCAAAAGCCCCGCCAATTTCTGCGCGTTTAATCAATGCACTAATCCAAATTGACGTCTTTAAATCTCTTATCATTTAGGCTTTTTATCATTCATTAACCTCAAATTAAAGCGGTCTAATCATTTTATAGCGATGTTGAATAAATATATTTTACCAGCTTCAATTTTATTTTGCACATTACCCCAAGCATCTTTTGCGCAAGTATCGCCGCAGGAAAGATTATTTGCTGATCGCGTTGCAATATTAGCATTAAATGACAAATGCCATATTTTTGATGATGGTGAAAAACGCGCCCTATATGCCTTTATGATGCAGGCACGCGGCAATTTGCTTAAAATGGGAACAGAAGACCAAAGAATAAGGCTTTTGGCAGTACAAGCCAAAAATGGCGCATTTGCACACCAATGCAATGAACCACTTATAAAAGGTGAAGTTGAACGGGTTAAGAAATCTTATAAATCATGGCGAATGCAAATAAGCACTGACTATCCGGGCGCTTTGCGTAATTGGCATGTTGCACGTGGTGGGGTTGATGGTTGGCGCGCCTATCAAGATATTGGCAATAATCTTAAGGCAGGCTTTGTAGTAAAAGATAATGCAATGTTTTTTGCAATTGAAAGCGCCAATACAAATTATTCAACCGCAAGAATTTTTTATCGCGACATAAAACATTACCAATTTGCCCGCACCAATGGCAAATTAATGGCGCCTTTAAGGAATGGCGCATTAAGCGCCAATGCATCGCAAATTGACAATGCAATTACAAAAGAGCGCGTAAATTCAAAACCAAAAAGCGGAATTTTAATTATTTTTTCAAAAGACTTAAATCAACAATTACTTGGTCTTGATCCGCGTGAATGCTTTGAAATTGAGCTTGTAACACGTAATGGAATTGTCGAAAAATATTTGGTTGAAGTTGGTGATATGCTGCCTGCCTTTGCTTTGGGCGCTGAATTTTAGGCTTCTTTTCTCGCAAATTCCAAAATCATATTTGTTCCTTTGCCGATTTGCGAATGAACAATGAATTTCCCGCCCTGCATTTCCGTAAGTTTCTTTACAAGTGATAGGCCAAGCCCAGTTGAACGATGGCTTCCATCATTACTTTGACCATGAAGATATGGTTCGCCGATTTGTGAAATCTCTTGGGCGCTCATACCGCGTCCTGTATCTGAAACCTCAATCCAGACATGGTCTTTATCACCATAGGTTCGAACAGAAATCTTGCCATCTTTGGGCGTGAATTTTGTGGCATTTGAAAGAAGATTAAGCAAAATTTGGCGAATTGCGCGTTTATCAGCCTCAATAAATAGTGCTTCATTGCCATAAAATTGCAAATCAAGACCGTTTGAATAAGCCGAACCAATTGATAATTTTGTTGTTTCACCACTTATGGCAGTAACATCAAAAACCATGCTATCTAATTTATAACGCCCCGCCTCTATTTTTGACATATCAAGAATATCGCCAACTAAATCGCTTAAATGCTTGCCACTTTGGTTTATAAGTGTGGCATATTCTTTATATTGATTATTCAATGGGCCATATAATTCATCAACCATAATGCCTGAAAAGCCAAGAATATGGTTTAATGGCGTTCTTATTTCATGGCTCATTTCGGCAATAAAATTTGTTCGCGCTTGAATTTGGGTTTTGGCATTTTGCGCTTCGGTTTTGGCATTTTCCAATTCTTTTAATTGTGCCTTTTGAAATATGGGCCAAGTATTAGCGCTATAGATAAAATTTAAAACCAACGCACTTATCCCAAGACTAAAAAGGCTTGGAAGCATTGGATTATCCGTATTTGGCACTTTACCAGTTATAAAACCAAGTAATGCGACGCAAATAAAAGTTAGTAAATTAGCGCTCATGCCAAGTTTGCGCGGTGATTTGAATGCAAGACTTGCAAAAACAGGCCAAAATATTGCGCCGGCACCAATGGAGAAAAGCCCGCCATTTAAACCACCAAAAATAATCGCGCCAATACTAATTAATAATAAAGCAAGAAAATGTCGGTGCTTTTGTGGGGCAAGATAAAATGCAAACCCACCCAAGATTATCAAAATAAGCGAATAAAAGAGGCTTATTGCAAAATCATTCGATTTTGATGTTAAAACAAAATATATGCTTATTATCGCAAGAATTAAGGCACAAATTGCAAACAGCATTTTTTGCGGCACACCAGTTTGGTGCGCATTTTTTTCAATATTAATGCTTTCAATTGTGCTTATCGCCATATTGTTTTTTATAGATTATTTTTTTTAAAAGGTCGCCCTTTTTCCCTAACATGGGGAAATTATTGATTGTTTTCCCCTTTTTCTTTACACAAAATCAGCATTTTAACATTTCATGATTTGAAAAAAAAATATAAAAGCGCTTCATGGAAACTATTGAAAATAATTTTGGCACAAGGTTTGAAGATTTAAAATCCGACTTTGATTTTCTTGATAATTGGGAAGATAGATATCGCCACATCATCGATATGGGAAAAAACCTTAGCCCATTAAAAGATGAAGAAAAAAATGCGGATACAAAAATTCGCGGCTGCGCATCACAAGTTTGGCTAATTTGTGAATTTCAAAAAGAAAAGAATATTGTGACTTTTCGCGGTGAAAGCGATTCAACACTTGTTCAAGGTCTTTTGGCGGTTTTAATTTCGCTTTATTCGTCACTTGCACCGTCTGAAATAATAAATAACCCACCGCAAAATGTCTTTGACGCCTTAAACCTTCAAGATGCATTGACCCCAAGCCGTTCCAATGGCCTAAAGTCAATGGCATCAAGAATTGTTGAATTCGCAAAAGAGAATTCATAATCTTAGGTTAAAAGCAGGAAAATATTAATTCGCAAAAATTGGAACGTTATTTATACATTCTTCCAACCTATCAACGAATGTATCAAATTCATTATCATCGCGTTTATCTTCGATAAGGTGACAGGCGTGGGTAATGGTTGACCGATCACGCGCAAATGCAGTTGCAACGCGCGAAACACTTATACCAAAGCCAACATGGGTAATATACATTGCCAATTGCCGCGCAAAGGCATTTTGCGGGGAGCCGCGCGTTGGACTTAATAAATCATCATTAAGCCCCAATGCAAAGCCAGTTATTTCACAAGCAAGCCTTGCTTTTGATAAATCAGTTAAAAGTTTTTTGACTTCGTTATTTCTATCTTGTGGGTTGCGATTATTAATTAACCCAACGTCACAAATATTCAAATCTTGATTATTCATTTTCAATCCATTTTGATTAAAGCCAAACGGCCTAATGCAAGGATTGATGAAAACTTACCCAAAAACAGCCTGATGAAAATTACAGGAATAGTTGAACAATTTTTTTATATTATTTTAAACAGCAAGTGATGATTTGATTTGCTCAATCGCCCATAATGGCGCGCGGCTGGATGATAATGTTAAATCAAGACCAATTACTTCTTCAACATTAGAAGAGTTTCCAAGCGGTAAACGCATCCAAAATCTAACAAGACCTGTCCGACCTGAAGACATATTGTGCGAGACACCGCATATAGGTGTTGCATTTTTTCGCACATTTAAAATGTCCTGATAACCACCTTCAGTTTCCTTGTTTTGAAATACTGATTTTGGTTCATCGCCCAAAACACTACGAAGACCAGAGCCAGCAACTGTCACCTTCATTGAATCATTATTTTCGAATTCAAATAGTGACACATACGGCCAAAGAGAGAAAAATTGACATGGGGAAATTTCAGAACGACATGGCATCTGTGAATTTCCACACGCACTGCGCCAAATATCAAAGAATAGGCGCTGTTCATCTAACAACAATTGTGATCGAAAAATACTCACCGATTCGCCCCCTAATATTACCCTTATCGGTGATTTGGTACGAATCGCGCAAGAGTCTAGGTGCAATTTCAATAAAAAAAATGTAATTTTACTGCTTTTATTTATTTCGATACCGAAACGATACTTGAATATTAGGTGTGTTTCAAATCAAGTCTTTTTAACTTTATTAACAATTAAGGCAATTATATGGCAATATTTCGCATTATACAGACTCTATATTACATGTGAAGTCTAAAATTTGGGCTTACCTTGGATTTTCGCGACCAAAAACAAGATGTGAAACACGCGCCGCAACTGAATCTGACATGTCATCATCTTGGTCCATACGCGCGGCAAGCGCAGGCGACATCGCAGAGGTTAATGACCAATTCCAATAACGCAATACTGTTTGGGCTTTATTGGTTGAAAGTGAATCATAAACAAAATTTGCGCGCAAGAAAGTATCACTTGGATCATCATCCGAACCCAATGGGCGGCGCATACCTTTCCACATCATACGGAAATGACGCCTTTTAAGACCTGTCGCTTTGCACAGCACTGCTATGGCTTCGCCACCTGGGTCACCCATAATTTGCGCACCGCAGGCAGGCTTCACGCCTGATAAGAATGAAATTTCACGAATAGTAAGTTGGTTAAATTCGCGTTCCAACGCTTCAATCGCGCCTTCAAGGCTACCAAAAGGGCTTTTTTCTGCGGCAGCGCGGTTTCTTTGGCGGCGCTCAATAAATTGAAGGCTTTTGCGAACCAATGCATCTTGCCAATTATCTTCGGCCGCTTTTGCAAATAAATCTTGCGCGGCATCTAATAGGGTTAAACGTTCTACCGCAAAGCGCTGTAAAATTCTTTTTCTTTCATCGGCGTTTGACCACCAAAACATTGTTAATGCTTGCGATGGTTTTAATTCCGTACGCTTTAACAATAATGGTATTAAATCCGGAAAGCTTTTTGAAAGCGCAGTTACGATTTCCATAGCAGGGTATGAAAAATGCGCCGTTTCATTTTGCAATAAAGCAGCACATACCTCCGGCTCTTCATAGCTTACTAAAACATCAACTACGGTTTCGTTGATTTTTTTTCTTTTAGAAATCAAAATCCTGTGTTCAGTAGTAACTTTGGGCCAGCTTGCAATTGCAATTAAGTCACTATCATTAAAGGCAGGGCATATTTCTAAAATTGGGCGTGCTACTTCTATTTCATCGCGCCCTAAAACCCGCAATAATACAGGCGGTGCATCATGAAGTAATGCCAATCTTTCCGAACATCGAATGCGGGTTTGACCATCACTTTCGCGCAACATTTCAACCAATAAATCGGCCGCCATATGGCGTTCTTGCGGTGAAATGCGTGAAGAAGGCAGACCCACAACGTCTTGTAATCGACGAAATAAAGACAAGCGCGTACGGTCAGGGCCAGACTTTGAACTTATCAAATTCTCACCGATGAACACTTCTGCGTTTTCGTCAAAAACTTCGTGTGGGTTCATAAGAGTAACTGGCCATATTACCTTTCACTGACATGTATCAGTGAAACAAGTTAAGATAGAGTTTCAATTATGGCGCTTTTTTTAATTTATCATTAAAAAGCGTAGTCAAATACACCATCTGCCAAATATTCAATTTCATCACGTATAAAAGCCGCTTCTTTTAAGTAATTATGTGCACAGAAATTTAGTATTGCCAAATTATTTTCTGAATTTGTGCCCTTATTTACTGAAACAGCATGGCCTTTTGCAAGATAGTAAAATCCAATGATATGCCCACAAATTTTCAAGAAATTAGTTGCATTTGATAGTGCAAGATTAATATTTTCGCCATTTTGCCATTCAATAATTTTACTTGCAATTTCACGCATTTTCGAATTTGCATCAACAAGTATTGAAAGTAGCGGCTTCAAGTTTTCGATATCATTATTTTTGGCGAATTCATTAATTTCATCACAAATTGAATAAAGCATTTTGCCATTATCGCCCGCCAATTTTCGCCCGATAAGGTCATTGGCCTGAATGCCATTTGTGCCTTCATAAATTGGCGCGATACGGGCATCACGTAAATATTGCGCCGCACCTGTTTCTTCAATAAAGCCCATGCCGCCATGGATTTGCACACCCAATGAAGCAACATCAACACCAATATCGGTTGAATATGCTTTGGCAATTGGGGTTAAAAAC
>JAPUEP010000171.1 GCA_027492515.1 Hyphomonadaceae bacterium | reverse complement strand
GCAAAATCACCTTTTATTTCAAGCATGTTTTCATTTGAATTTTCAAAAAATAATTCATCACCAAGATCGGCAAAAACCACCAATGAATCAAGATTGTGATAGTTTTTATAAATACCATCCTTGATTGGCGCACTTACGCCAAGGTTTAAATTTATTTTCGCAGGTGCAAGGATTTTCATTATTGTGATTGTGCAACAATTGCCTTTGCCGCAGGAATATCAATTCCCTTAAGCATTTTTGACGAAATGCGTGCTTTATCATCGCTTGATTTTGTTAAACTTATGGCCTTTGACCATTCAAGTTTTGCTTCTTCTTTGCGATTTGTGGTCCAATATGCATCACCCAAATGTTCGGCAATTTCGCCAACATTTGGCGCAAGCATCATTGCAAATTCAAGGCGATCAATTGCCTCTTCATATTCCCCTTGACGGAACATAAGCCAGCCCAAACTATCAATAGTTTCGCCAGATTGCGGGCGCATTTGTACCGCTTTTTCAAGTAATTTGCGCGCTTCATCTAAATCGACATTATTATCCGCCAAAATATAACCAAGGCTATTCAGCAAAAGCGGATTATCAGGTTCCAAATCATTGGCGGCACGTAAATCTTTTATTGCCGCTTGCGGGTTTTTTAAACCAGTATAGGCATTTGAGCGACCAAAAAATAATTGCCATTTTTTTGCGCCCATTGCCTGCTCGCTAAGGCCTTTGCTTTGATCGATAAGTTTATCATAAAGCAATTGGGCATCTTTGAACTTTTCTGATGCAATATAATAATTTGCAAGACTTGAAAGATTAAAGAAATTCGGGCGGGTTTTGGCGGTTTTTTGTAAATTTTCAATCGCCGCTTTTTCATCTTTTGGATATAAAAGCGCAGAATTTATTGATGATGCAATATCACCATAAACCGAATTTTTATCAACATTTGCAAGCTGTAAATTCGCATCATCTTCTAAATCAAGGGCATTTTGAAAACGTGCAATATCAATTTTTATGATTTGCAAATCTTTATTAAGTGAAAGCGACATTGATAATTCACCAAGTGGTGAACCCGATTTATTGTCATAAGCAATTGATTGCGCAATATTTGCCAGCGCAAGCGATGCCATAATTTTTCCATTTGGCTTTACATTTTTTGCCGAAGAATTTTTAATTGCTTCATAGGCATCATTAAGAACAATTACATCCGAAACATTGTCCGTTGCACGCAAAATATCAAGCGCATCATCCTTATGCCCTGTTTGCGCTAAAAAGCTGGCATAATTGGTAACCCCAATCATTGTGCGACCACCAAGGCCATAAGCCGTTTCGTACGCAGATTTTGCCCCTTCATCATCACCCAAAAATTGAAGCATAATAGCACGTGAGAAATAGGCATTTTTATCAATATTTCTTATGCCACTTTTTTGCGCAATCATTTCAATCGCACCAGTTTTGTCACCATTTAAGGCCATTGCCCAAGCCTTAAGGTGGCGTGCATAAAGTGCGCGGCTTTCGGATAATTCAACATAATTATCATATGCCAATATTGGCTTTAAATTACCTTTTTTAAATTCGTCATTGGCTATAATTAAATTTGCATCAGAGCCACGAAGTTTCTGATTACCCATTTTGGCAAGCTTTAATGCTTTATCCAAATCACCCGATATTAAATAGGCTTTGATGGAGTTTTTAAACGCATTATAATTTGTGCGATCATTAAGCCATGCAAGCTCAAAAGCGCGTGCCGCCATTTTACTATCGCCAATTTTAACCGCATAAGAACCCGTAAGATTTGCCGATAAAACTTCGCCAAAACCACGGTCAAACACAACAGGATTTGTATCCGCCGCATTTGCACTTTCGGCATTAACAAAAGCCCCAAAAATAAAAGACAAACAAACAGCACTTAAAACATGGCTTTTCAATATTTTCATGCCCCAAGTCTATAATGAAGCCCCACCCAATGCAAGCCAGTTTACAAAAAGAAAAACAAACAAAAAACCAACTAATTCATTCGCTACTAGATTTATTCGAAAGATGTAGAAAATTGCTAAGCAGTGTCGTGAAGACCCTCGCAGCAGGTATGTTAATACCTGCGAGAAGGCTTCGTGGCATTATGACTTGTAAACAGATGATTTATTCGAAAGATGTTGAAATTTGCTAAGAAGTGGCAGGAGACAAAATTTTTAAATATTGGAATATTTAAAAATTTTTCGACGCACCAATTCGACGCAAATTTCTACATATTCGAATAAATAGGGCCTTCGGCGCCTTGGGGTGTAGTCCAATTTATGTTTTGGTTTGGATCTTTAATATCGCATGTCTTACAATGCACACAATTTTGCGCATTTATCACATATTTCATTGCGCCGTTTTCTTCGACCCATTCATAGACACCTGCTGGGCAATAGCGTGTTGATGGGCCGTCAAAAACTTCAAGTTCCGAGGATTTTTGCAATTCGGGATTTTTAAGTTTTAGGTGAACTGGCTGATCTTCTTCGTGGTTTGTATTTGAAAGGAAAACTGATGATAATCTATCAAAAGTGATTTTGCCGTCAGGTTTTGGATAGGTGATTTTTTCGCATTCGGATGCAGGTTTTAAGCAATCACTATCTTTTTTGCCATGTGCAATTGTTCCAAAAAATGAAAAACCGCCAAAGATTGTATTCACCCACATATCAAGGCCACCCAATGGAACACCAATCATAGTTCCAAATTTTGACCATAATGGTTTTACATTGCGCACCAATTTCAATTCTTTTTTGATTAAAGAATTTTCATAAGCATCTTGGTATGATATCAAAGTTTTTGGTTCATCTGCACTAAGCGCTTTTGCAATCGAATTTGCCGCCAAAATGCCCGACTTAATGGCATTATGCGAACCTTTAATGCGCGGCACATTCATAAAGCCTGCCGAACAACCAACCAAAACCCCACCAGGGAATGCAAGTGTTGGCACTGATTGATAACCACCCTCGGTTAAAGCGCGCGCGCCATAGGCAATGCGTTTTGCGCCTTCGAAAGTATCAACAAAGAATGGGTGGGTTTTGAATTTTTGGAATTCTTCAAATGGTGAAAGATATGGGTTTTTATAATTCAAATGAACCACAAAACCAACCGAAACATAATTATCACCCCAATGATAAAGGAATGCACCACCATTGCCATCCTTATCATTCAAAGGCCAACCGAATGAATGGCGCACAAGGCCTTTTTTATGTTTGCTTGGGTCAATTTGCCATAATTCTTTGATGCCAATTCCGTATTTTTGAACATCGTGCCCATCTTCAAGATTATATTTTGCAATTAATTCTTTTGATAATGAACCGCGCGCGCCTTCGGCGAAAATTGTATATTTGCCATGAAGTTCAATTCCAGGGGTGAAATCTGATTTTGGCTGTCCATCGCGGCCGACACCCATATCGCCAACTTGAACGCCTTTAACCGAACCATCTTCATTATAAACTAATGCAGATGCGGCAAAACCTGGGTAAATTTCAACACCAAGATTTTCAGCAACTTGCCCCAAATAGCGGCAAACATTGCCCAAAGAACCAATATAATTGCCATGATTATTCATCAAAGGCGGCATTAAAAATGTTGGAAGCCCAATTCCACCCGCTTCGCCAAGAATGTAAAATTCATCTTTGGTTACTTCGGTTTCAAGTGGGCAATCGGATGCATCGCGCCATTCAGGAACCAATTCATCAAGGCCAGATGGGTCAATAACTGCGCCCGATAGAATATGCGCCCCAACCTCTGATGCCTTTTCCAATATCGCAATATTAATATCAGGATTGATTTGCTTTAATTTTATTGCCGCCGCCAAGCCAGATGGGCCAGCACCAACAATAACAACATCATATTCCATAGATTCGCGTTCTATTTCGATATCGGACATTTTCTTCCCCAAAAAAATTATAATGTTTTTTGCCATTATGATTTCGCAATTGCAATAGGATTTGGCTTTTATTCTTACTTATGTTTATATAAGAATGACGATGACACAAGCAGACGAAAAAATTGCAAACCTTGATTCAGGGCAGATTGTTACCTTTCTGCTCGATTGGTGGCGCGAAAATGGCGTAGAAGTGCTTGAAGCCCCTAGGGCAAGTGCGCAGCAAGTCCAAAACCCCGTTACAAAAAGCGAAACCCCTGCCCGCCCATCTGCGGCATCAATCATAAATCCAAATAATGCAGTTGATGAGGCAAAAGAGATTGCAAAAAGCGCAAATTCCCTTGCCGAACTTGCCGAGAAGCTAAAAAATTTCGAAAATTTCCATCTTGTAAAAACCGCTAGCCAGATGGTTTTTTGCGACGGCATTGAAAGTGCCGATATAATGGTAATCGGCGAAGCCCCAGGGCGCGAGGAGGATGAGCAAGGAAAACCTTTTGTGGGGCAAGCGGGGCAATTATTAGATGCAATGCTTGGTTCAATTAGTCTATCGCGTAAAACTAATTTTTACCTAACCAATACAATTAATTGGCGCCCGCCCGGCAATCGCACACCAACAAAAGATGAAATTGCAATTTCATTGCCGATTATAAAAAAACATATTGAATTAAAAGCGCCAAAATTCATTATTTTGGTTGGCGGTGTTGCCGCTTCTTCATTATTGAATAAAAGCGATGGAATAAGCAAACTTCGTAAAGCTGCGCATAAATATATTTTGGAAAATGGAAATGAAATTCCAACTTATTGCATCTATCACCCCGCATTCTTATTAAGGCGGCCAGAGCATAAGCAAGATACTTGGCGCGATTTATTGGCGATTAAAAAAGTAATTGCGCAAATGGGGCTTTCATAAATTATTAAGCAAACAAGCCCAATATTTACAAATCATTAAATGGGTTTTTATGCTTACAGAATATAAGCGAGTTTCGGTTTTGACACTTGCGGCTTTGTTATTGCCGCTAAATTCCCATGCGCAAAATTCGCAACAATCCACACAAACAAAAATTCAAATTACACGCGCAGAAGAAAACCAAAATTATCAAAATGCCCTTAAATTTGCGCGCCTTGGCGATGAAGCAAAAACCCAAGAATATTTGGCAAAAACCTTTGATAAAAGCCTTACACCAATCATTTTGCGCGAATTAATTTTAAGCCAGAAAAATCAAGATAAAAACCTTATAATTTCATGGCTTGAAAAATATAATAATTATAATGGGGCGCAAACCATTTTTGAAATTGGTAATCGCGCTAGTATTAACAATTTAAAACAACCAATTGAAGTTTCTAACCACACAAAATTTGCGCAATTAAAACAACCAAAAGAAGTTACCAATCAACGCGCGCCAAATGCCACCCAACAAGAAGCGCAAAATTTAAAAATGATTGCCGCACTTTTTCGTGCCAATCGTGATAATGAGGCAGCAAAACTTGCGCTTTCGCAAATAAACGGTTCTTATGCGGGGCTTGCGGCGTGGTATGGCGGGCTTGCGGCATTTCGAAGTGGTGATTTTGATACGGCTTTCATTCTTTTTTCAATCACCGCGCATTGGCAATATGGCGATGATTATACCCATTCCCAAGGTGCATTTTGGGCAGCAAGAACCGCACAAAGACTTGGTAAAAAAGATTATCAACAATATTTCCTGCAAATTGCCGCCAATGCACCCTTAAGTTTTTATGGGCAATTGGCATTAATGGGTTTGGGAAAATGGGATGAACTTCCTGTTCCAACCCTATATGCCGAAGCCAATGGCGCAAAAAGACTTATTAATAATGATAATAATGTGAAAAATGCGCTGTGGCTTTATGAATTGGGTGAAACCAATCTTGCCAAGGATGAACTTGAATTTGCGTGGCGGCGAAATAATGATACCAATGATCTTTCCTTTCTGTATCTTGCCAATGCATTGGGTTTTGATGAATTGGCGGGTAAGATTGCGGGCAATAATGATTTTGGGGCAATTTCACGCGCCTATCCGATTGTTGATATAACCCCAAATGGCGGTTCATTCGTTTTAGACAGGGCATTGATTTATGCAATTATGCGCCAAGAAAGCCGCTTTAATGCCAATGCCATTTCATATGCGGGTGCGCGCGGCCTTATGCAATTAATGCCGGCAACGGCGGCATGGCTTGCCAAAAGCCCGTCATTAAAATCAAATCCTAATATGCTTCATAATCAAAAACTTAATGTGACATTGGGTGAAAATTACCTTGAATATGTTTTAAGTTTGAACGTTACCAATGGTTCGGTGGCGCGTGCATTAATGGCTTATAATGCGGGCCCTGGGAATGTGAACAAATGGAAAAACCGCGCCGAAAATTCCGAAGATACTTTAATGTTTATCGAAGCGACCCCAAACCAACAAGCACGCGATTATGTTAAAAAAGTTATGACAAATCTTTGGATTTATCACAAACGCTTGGGGCAAAATGCGCCAACTTTGGAAAAACTGGCCTCTGATAAAGCGCCAATTTACGAACCCCAAGATAATCCGCGGCAATCACAAAAACAATTTGAACTTTTGACCGCCAATTCAAAATAATTAATGCTTGGTAATACTTGTTTGCGTTTCAAATCTTGTCTATTCAATAGATAGGGAGCTTGAAAATGCGTGAAGATGACATTGAAGATTCGTTAAATATTGAAGATCGCCGTGGCGATACAGGTGGATTTGGCGGCGGCTTTGGCGGCGGCGGATTGCCTGTTCGAACTGGTGGTGGATTGGGAACAATCATTGTCATTATCCTTGTTCTTATTTTTGGCGGCGGTAAAGGTCTTATAAGTTCATTGCTTTCTGCGGGTGGTGGCTCTTATTCAAACCAAGGTTATCAAACCCAATCATCGGCGGACACGCAGGGTTTGAATGATGCCAATAATCAAGGTGATACAGATACAAAGGCTGCGCACCATATCGCCAAAGTTTTACGTTCAACTGAACTTTATTGGGGTAAATATTTCCAATCACAAGGTGGGCGTTATAATGAGCCAACATTGGTTCTTTTCCGCGATGAAACCCAATCTGCTTGCGGCACTGCATCCCAAGCATCAGGGCCATTTTATTGCCCGACAGATGGCAAAGTTTATTTAGATACTGGCTTTTTTGATGAAATGCGGCGCTCCCTTGGGGCAAGTGGTGATTTTGCCGAAGCCTATGTTGTTGCCCATGAAATTGGTCACCATGTTCAAGATGAATTTGGCATTTTGAAAAAAGCCCATTCTGCCATGGCACGCTCTGGTGAGGATAAGGGGGCTGATAGTTTGGCGGTTCGCATTGAATTACAAGCAGATTGCTTTGCGGGTGCATGGGCAAAAGCGGCAATTGCAGATACAGGCAGACTTGAACAAGGCGACATTGAAGAAGCCATGCAAGCGGCAAATTCGGTTGGCGATGACCGCCTTCAAAAACGTGCCCAAGGCTATGCCGTTCCTGACAGCTTCACCCATGGCACAAGCGCACAACGCATGAAATGGTTCAATGTCGGCATGAACACTGGCGATCCAGAAAAATGCGATACTTTTTCAGCACATGATTTGTAAATTTCTATAAGACATGTTTTTCAATAAACATGTCTATCCTTTTAAATGCTTCTTTGCTTTCCTTTATATGGGTTCCGTTGCCATGGAAATTATGGGTCATTTTTTCAAAGACATCAAAAGTAATATCGCATTTTTGTGATTTTAAAACATTTGCAAATTCACGTATCATATCAATTAAAACCTCATATTCGCCGCCCTGCAGATATATTGGTGAAGTTCCACTAAAATCATGGAAAATTGGGGATAATTCTTCGCGCGTTTGCGTTTTTTTATCAATTAGCCATTCCCCAAATTGAAGCGCCATATTACCCTGAACCAAATCATAAATATTATTACTAACAAGGCTTTCGCCGCGATTACCAATATCGGTCCAAGGGCAAAGGCCGATTGCGGCGGCAGATTGCGGCAAACCTAATTTTTTTATTACAAGCAAAGTCATTAAAACCAAATGCCCGCCTGCTGAATCACCAATTAGAACAATTTTATTTGGATTATGTCCATTTTTTAAAAGATATTGATATGCCGCAATTGCATCTTCTTGCTGTGCAGGATGTTTGTTTTCAGGGGTTAAACGATAATCAAGCGCAAACAATTTACGCTTTAAAATACAGCTTAACATTTTTGCAAAATATTTTGTGACAGCGGCATAAAAACTATAACCGCCGCCATGCAAATATAATAAAATTGCATCATCCTTAATTTGATTTGGTGTTATCCATTCACCTTTAAAACTTTCCCCACTTATTACCTGATGTTTGGTTTCAAAATCATCATGATAATAGATTTGCAAACTATCAAAATATTCGCGCCCTTTTTGGATATCATCCATTGCTAATGCACGGGTAAATTGTTCACGCCAAAAAAGATTACCAATTTCAATCTCTTCAGACCATGCAGCAACTATCGGTTTATTAGTCGCGCGGCGGATTTTAACATCAAACACAATTTTTAATAAAGACGTCCAGCTTTTAAAAATATTTATAAATGAACCTTGGCTTTTTATAATAGATTTTGGCATCAAATTCTCCTAATTATAAAAATAATAGGGATTTTAAAAAATCTATGATAGAAAGTTTGCGACAGATAAGCTTTTCATTAGCCCAAAAAATACGATAGTAAATTGAAAAAAAATACAAGCGCATATTTGCTTTTACCACAAAAAGAATTAAGCAACCTGATTTTCGCCGCAATAATTCGCGACACACGCGGCCTAAAACTTCAAGATAATGATAGGTATAATTTTTTTCCTGCCACACCTTTTTATACTATAACATGGGTTTTAGAAGGTGAATTATTTAATGTTATTGAAAATAAAAACATAGAAAAACAAGCATTTCCAAAATTGTTCATTAATGCCCCCCAAATTTATCCAAGAATAAGTTGGAGTGCGGGTGATATATGCGCAATTACGTTAAGTTTTTTTCCAGATGCTTGGCAAAAATTAACAAACTTACCCCCAGAAGATGCAACAAGTATTTTTACAACAATCGACAAAATAGAAAATAAAAATCTAAAATTATTATTTGAACGAATGTTAGAGCTTGGTGACTATAAAATAATTTTTGAAACCCTTCAAAATGAACTTATTCCTTATTGGAATGAGCGGCGTGAAAATAACAATAAATCACTTAATTATATCAAAGATTGGGCCGCACATATTTTTGCAAAAACCGCTGTTTCACATGCTGGAAAAAGCGTTCGACAAATTCAAAGGCACATCAAAAATCTAACAGGGCAGACAAGGCGCGATATTGAAAACTTCATCAAACTTGAAGAATTATTCGCTAAAGCAATAAATTCTTATCCCAATAATAGCCTTGCAAATCTGTCTTTTGAATCTGGCTTTAGTGACCAATCGCATATGGGGCGCATGGTAAAAAAAATGGTAGGTCAATCGCCCGCAGCAATTGATAAATTAATCGCTACTGACGAGAGATATTGGGTTTATCGGCTTTTAGCGCAAGTATTTTAATTCACCCCTCACCCGGCCATATTTTAATGCGCCTTGGAAGATTACGCACTTTTACATGGATTTCACTTGTGGTCATGTGGGCGATGGACATATTGGCATTATGCACTGTGTCTTTATCCCCGCTAATAAGATAATGCCAGTCAAACAAAGGCTTATTTTCCGCCACAAGGCGATAGGCGCAGGTTTTTGGAAGCCATGAAAGTTCATAAATATTTTCGCGGGTTAATTGAACGCAATCTTCAACATAATCACGGCGATTTTCGTAATTTGTGCATCGGCAATTTGCGCCATCTAATAATTTGCAATGCACATCGGTATTGTAAATATCGCCTGTATCCTCATCTTCAAGGCGAATAAGGCAACATTTACCGCAGCCATCACAAAGCCCTTCCCATAATTCATTGGTCCATTCATTTACAGAAAGGTATTAACAAAAGAAATCTCGCATTATTTTAAAAAAAGCAAC
>JAPUEP010000170.1 GCA_027492515.1 Hyphomonadaceae bacterium | reverse complement strand
TGAACCTCACCATCTGGCACAGTCAAAGACAGGCCATTAGTTATAAGTTTACCATCAATTTCAACTTTAAGGTTTTTAATTTCTAACATTTTTTAGAACCATTGTTCTTTCATTTAATATAAATATAAGGTTATTAGTTATTGAACCATTGGTGTTAAACATGGAAAAAATAACTAAAACACGTTGCAACAGGAAAAATCAAAGCTAAAATTCCAACGGCCAAACTGAACCACATTTTAATTCTACGATTTGACTTAAGACATATGTAAATCAAGCCAAATAAAATTAAAGAGAATACGGCAATAAATCGCCAGATAATAATTTCTTGATGTAAAGCTTGTTCTTTTGTTAAATTGACTGGGTCGCCAAAAATCACAGCAAATTGTAGATATAGGGAGCTAATTGCTGTCACAAAGACAAAGAATAACGGGCATGCATTATTAAAATTTTTTTTCATCCCACACTCCCTTCAAGTGAGATGGCAACCAATTTTTGTGCCTCAACGGCAAATTCCATTGGTAGTTTTTGCATTACATCGCGCACAAAGCCGTTTACCAAAAGTGCGGTTGCGCTTTCTTCATTAAGGCCGCGTTGGCGGCAATAGAATAATTGATCTTCGCCCAATTTGGTGGTTGTGGCTTCGTGTTCGAAAACCGCGCTCATACAATTATTTTCAATATATGGCACAGTATGCGCACCGCATTTTGAGCCAATAAGCAAACTATCACATTGGGTAAAATTACGCGCATTTATCGCCTTGGTATGTGCCGAAACAAGCCCGCGATAAGTTTGGTTAGAGCGACCCGCAGATATGCCTTTTGAGATGATACGCGACGAAGTATTTTTGCCCAAATGTATCATTTTCGTGCCTGTATCGGCCTGTTGCAGATTGTTGGTAACGGCGATTGAATAAAATTCACCAACGCTTTCATCACCACGCAAAATACATGATGGATATTTCCACGTTACTGCCGAACCAGTTTCAACCTGCGTCCATGAAACTTTGGATTTTTTGCCACGGCAATCGGCACGTTTTGTAACGAAATTATAAATCCCGCCTTTGCCATTTTCATCACCTGGATACCAATTTTGTACGGTTGAATAACGAATTTCGGCATTATCCAAAGCCACCAATTCAACCACAGCGGCATGAAGTTGGTTTTCATCACGCATTGGCGCAGTACAGCCTTCAAGATAGGAAACATAGCTATCTTCATCGGCGATAATTAATGTACGTTCAAATTGCCCTGTATTTTCAGCATTGATGCGAAAATAGGTTGATAATTCCATTGGGCAACGAACACCTTTGGGAATATAAACAAAAGTTCCATCCGAAAATACTGCGCAATTTAATGTTGCGTAGAAATTATCTGATTGCGGAACAACACTTCCGAGATATTTTTGAACAAGTTCAGGATATTCGCGTATCGCCTCAGAAATTGAGCAAAAGATAACGCCCGCTTCGGATAATTCTTTGCGGAATGTGGTTGCAACCGAAACACTATCAAATACTGCATCTACCGCAACTTTTGGTGCGCCTTTTACACCCGCCAAAACCTCTTGCTCACGCAATGGAATTCCAAGTTTTTTATAGGTTTCAAGAAGTTTGGGATCAACTTCATCAAGTGAATTTAATTCTGGCTTTTGCTTTGGTGCCGAATAATAATAAATCTCATTGAATCTTGGTTTTGGATAATCAACATTCGCCCATTCAGGTTCAACCATTTGCAACCAGCGTTCATAGGCTTTCAAACGCCAATCAAGCATCCATTGTGGCTCATTTTTCTTGGCAGAAATAAAACGAATTGTATCTTCTGAAAGGCCAATTGGTGCGGTTTCGGATTCAATATCGGTTGAAAAGCCATATTTATATTTATCGCCTTCTAATTCGGCGACGGCTTTGATTGTTTCTTTGTCGATATTTTCTTTGATATTTTCCATTATGCGGCAACTTTCCCTGCGCGAATAACGGCTTTTTGAATTGCGTCAACGATTATATCAGCGTGATCTTGTTTTGATTGATAGCCAAAACTTACGCGGACAAAGCATTTTGATAATTTATCGCCCAAATTAAGTGCCGCAATTGCCCGCGAAACTTTGGTCGAACCACTTGAGCATGCCGAACCCGCGGATATACAAATACCATCCAAATCAAGTGAAATAACTAAATGCTCTGCGGCCATATTGGGAATTGCAAAACATGATGTATTGCCAACACGTTTTGCATTTTTTCCAACTATTATTAAATCAGGAAAAATAGCGTGTAATTTATTTTCAAAATCATCGCGTATAGATTTTATAGTTTTATTTTCAATGTCATTATTTGAAATTTCAATGGCGGCTTTGCCAAAACTTGCAATTGCTGCGGCATTCATTGTTCCACTACGAATTGATTTTTCTTGCCCGCCACCAAGGCGATTAAGAGCTGGCTCAATCCCTGCCGCATAAATTATTGCGCCAACGCCAACACATGCGCCAATTTTATGACCTGATAATATCAACCAATCACTGAAACCCATGAAATCTGACGCATCAATTTTGCCAAATGCCTGAACCGCATCAACCAAAATTGCACCGCCTTTTTGCCGCGCTAAATTTGACGCCCCAGCAATATTTTGAACAACGCCGGTTTCATTATTTACTGCCATTAAAATAACAAGCGGCCTGTCAACATTTTCAATTTCATTTGAAAGCCAATCAATATCGGCAATTCCATTATCATTATTCGGAATAATCTTGGCATTTGGAAATTTTGATAATGCGTATTTGTAAATCGCATCATGCTCTGAGGCATTTAAAAAAACATTTTCAAAGCCCATTGCAATCGCGCTTTCAATTGCAAGTTGCGCACTTTCGGTTGCGCCTGATGTAAAAATTAATTCACCCGATATATTACCAATGGATTGATTAATTTCTTTGCGCGCAATTTCGATAATACGACGTAAACTTTGACCATTTTGATGTATAGAACTTGGATTACCAGCAATTTCGATACTATCTATCAAAATTTGCTTTGCACAATCGCGCATTGGCACATTGGCATTATAATCTGCATATATTTTTTCGTGTGTCATTATGCTGCGTCATATTTAATCATGTGGGCATTTTCAAATTTGCCATTCACAATATCTTCGAGCGTTACGTCACGCATATAATCTTGAATATGAATTGTAAGTGCAGCCCATAAATCATGCGCCACGCATTTTGATGTGCGCCCGTTACAACCACCAGTTTTTGATTTATCACAAGCAGTCGCCTTCATTGGTTCATCAACTGCGAAAATCACACTTGCCATATCAATATTTGCCATAGGCTTTGCAAGCTTATAGCCACCATTTGGCCCACGCTTAGCTTTTACAAGGCCTTTTTTGCGCAATTTTGCAAATAATTGCTCAAGATAAGACAAAGATATGGTTTGACGGGTCGCAATTTCAGACAAAGAAATGGCATTTTCACCCTTTGAATGCATTGCAAGATCTATCAAAGCCATAACAGCATAGCGGCCTTTAGTTGATAATTCCATTTTAAACCCTATCTTTGCCTATAGAAATTCATATAAAAATACGAAGTGTAAAAAAATTGGCGTTTTGCAAAGCGAATATGCTAAGGCAATCTAAACAATATTTATTTAGTATTTCCGAGTTAATTAGTCAAGAATAGGATACATAATGGCTGAACTTATTTTGTCGGGCCCTGCGGGTAGAATTGAAGCAAGATACAATCAATCCGAGGTTGAAGGCTCGCCAATTGCATTGATTTTGCACGGCCACCCACGTGCAGCAAGCTCAATGCAGGACCGTGTTGCGTTTTTGATGCATAAATTATTTGTAGAGCGTGTTTATTCAAATTTGCGCTTTTATGTCCGTGGTGTTGTCAAATCACAGGGCTCGTTCGACAATGGAATTGGTGAGCTTGCAGATGCGGCGGCAATGCTTGATTGGCTTCAAAGCATCAACCCAAACACAAAATTCACTTGGGTTTGTGGTTATTCATTTGGCGCTTATATCGCATTGCAATTGCTTATGCGCCGCCCAGAGATTGATGCATTTGTTGCAGTTGGCACACCATGTAATCATTATGATTTATCGTTCCTTGCCCCTTGCCCATCATCTGGCATGATGTTTTACGGTTCAAATGATTTGGTTTCACCACCAATCGAAGTTGAACGTGCCGTTTCAAAAATTCGCACACAAAAAGGTGAAGAAGTTGAATGGCAAGAAATCCCTGGTGCAGACCATTTCTTCAAAGACCAATTGGGTATTTTGCGCGATAAAACTTCTGAATATGTGGATAGAATTATGGCGCAGCCGCGCAAACCACAACCAACAGGTAGAAGATAATACTTGCTTTTGAGAGTGAATTGCAATTAGGTGATGATATTCATTTATGAGGTCATCATGAAAAAGCAATTCACATCTCTTTTAGTTTTATCATTTTTATTTTCAGGTTGCGCATCACTTGATATAAAAAACTCTGAAAGAAATGATTATACACAAGCTCTTAGTATCAATCGCCCTGCAAAAGATATTGAGCGTGACATTAACCGCAAACCAAAAGAAGTGCTTAGGTTTGCAAATATCACTAATGGTCAAGTAATTGTAGATTATATACCTGGTGGTGGCTATTTCACGCGTATCTTTAGTAATGCGGTTGGAAAAGACGGAAAAGTATATTCACTTACACCGCAATTATTTATCGATAAATTTGCAAAGGGCGTAATTCCAAATATTTCGACCGAACAAGGTCATGAAAACAATATTGGCCTTGCATCTAATAATGACAATCTAAATATCCCGCAAAATATTGATGTTTTTTGGACATCACAAAATTATCACGATGTAAGATTATATTTAGGTGATGACACAACTCAAAAATTAAATCAGGCGGTGTTTGCGGCGCTTAAATCAGGTGGATATTATATTATCCTTGATCATTCTGGTAAGCCTAATTTATCCGAAGAAGGTATAAAAGAGCTTTATCGGATTGACGTTAATACAGTAATTAAAGAAGTAACAGCGGCTGGCTTTGTGCTTGATGCGCGTTCTGATATTCTTAAGAATCCTGCTGATGATTTAAGCTTGAATGTATTTGATCCAAAAATACGCGGCAAAACAGACCAATTTATATTAAGGTTCAAAAAACCCTAATCAATTAGCAATTGTGGCATGCCCGAAGCCAGAAATTCGGGCAATTTCACAATCTTTTTCATCATTAAAACCATAAATATATATAAAACCATGACATGATTTTGTTATATGTTGCAGGGTTTTGATATAGTTTACTGTTTCTTCTTTGTTACGGTTTGCATTTATATATTCAATTGCAAAACCATCAACTTTCGCACTTTTATATTCTTGCATTAAGTTAATATCAGTTATGCTTTCACATACAACAGCGATATTTTTTGATTTCAAATATGAAATTTGCTCAATAACACGATAATGTGGAACATTATTTACATCATGAATTTCAATAATGGCCTTTATACCATTAGAATTTGAAAAATCGGTAATTTCATCAATAATTTTTGTACGCGAACTAATAGAAGTGAGTGTTGTGAAGGCAACAGGTGCTATAAATAATACTTTGCGATTTTCTTTTGAAATATTATTATAAATTCTTATACCAATTTCCAAACCTATTTTATCAATCTGCTCGCGGTCGGTTTGTTTAAGCGATGCAATATTCTTCAAATTCGGAGATTTTGGGTTTGAAATATCATAAAGGTGATAACGTAACCTGTGACCAATAACACCCATATTTTTTAATTGATAAAACTTTTCAAAACTAACTTTGATGCCGTAATTAGTTTCTTGTCCACTTTTAGAAATCAACGTAATTTTTTGTGTATCGCTAAAACTATCCGTTACATTTTCTTTTGTTTGCGCTTTTTCGCTTTTTTTTGGCAAGACATCCAAATAAACATCTGCATTAATGCGTTTTAGCGTAAGCTTTGTTACGGTTTCAACAAAAACATAATAAATCGGCAAGCTTTTGTTTTCAGTTTCACCAATAAAAAACTTTGTTGTAGCTTGAAGTATGTTTGCACTTTCCCTTGCGCCTTGGCGTGGTAAAAGTGTTGGTAAAACGAAAATAAAGCTTTCCTCGCTCACTTGTGCGCACCAATTGGGATTTTCATATGAGCGTTCAAATGATGATTTTATATATTCGCTAATTTGTTTTTTTTTGCTGTCCCACTTGTCACCTAAAAAATTTTTCATATCTTCAAAGCTAATAAGGAAAACCTGACCATTAGTGTCAAATTCAGTTCCCCTTAGCCGTTCTGCAATTTTTGGTGAAACAAAATCATAGAAAATTTCTTCGCCATTATTAATAACGCGTTGTGCAAAAGGATGTTTATTATCATTAAACTGCGGCAATGCATTTTGCATAAAAATTTTCTCCAAAACAATAATAAACAATATTGTTTTAATAAGATTGAAATGGTTTGAATCAATTTTATGCTTTTATTTAATATTATTTATATTTATCTACGGATTGCCTATAGTTGCGCCACTAATTGGTGATTTTACACCGGTTGTATTCGGAAATGAAATTGGTAAATTTTCTGCGGCACGTTTTGCCAAATATCCAAAACATTCTGCTTCAACTGCATCGCCGCGCAGACCTATTTCATCAGCATCAATTGTAACAATTTGCGCACGTGATTCTATTTGATTTATTATGATTGGATTCTTGCGACCACCACCAGCCAAAACCAGTGTTTTTGGTCGTTTTGGTAATAAAGACAATGCTTTATCAACACATTCGCCAATAAGCGCACAAAGTGTTGCCGCGCCATCCTCAATACTTAGGTGCGACACTAAATTTGCATCAAAATCATATCTATCAAGTGATTTTGGATATGGTGCATTAAACCACGCATTTGAAATTATTTTTGAAATTGTATCTTCCGATACTTTACCTTTGGCGGCAATAAGACCGTCTTTATCATAGGTTCCAAGGCCGTTCTTTTCAATTAATTCATTTAGTGGCCCATTCGCCGGCCCGCAATCAAATGCAATTACATCATCATTACCACCCCAATAAGTGATATTTGCCACACCGCCCAAATTTAAAATAGCGCAAGGCGGCTTTAGATTTGCATAGCGTAATAAAGCGGCATGATAAATCGGCGCAAGTGGTGCACCCTGCCCGCCATGTTCCATATCATTGGTTCTAAAATCATAAACCGTTTTTATATTGGTAATTTTTGCAAGTTCTTGACCATCAAGTATTTGTAATGTCTGCCCCTTTTTTCCATCCAAGGGCGGGCGATGAACCAATGTTAAACCATGCCCACCAATATAGGCAATTTCATCAGCTTTCATTTTCGCTTTATCTAAAAGCGCAAAGACTGCTTCTGAATATATTTTTGTTATTATTCTTTTTGCATCTTCAAAAATCACTGGTGCTTCACCATTGAAATTCCATTTTAATGCAATCTGAACCGCCTGCGATAAGATTTCGCGATCATTGTCATTATAGGGGTGAAGAATGAATTCACCTAATTCAAAAATTTCAACACCATCAGTTTTTATTAAGGCTGCATCAACAAAACCGTCCAAAGCCGTGCCGGTCATTAAACCAATTGCCCAAACTGCCTTCATTATGAATTAATCCTTTAAAAAAACTGTGCGCTAATATAAAGGCTTATCCATACATCCAAATAGTAAAAAAGGTATAGTTCTTTGTCAGTTGAAGCACCCAATCTAAATCTTGGCGCGGTTAAATCCGATTTCCTCAATTTAGTTATTGAACGCGGTCATTATTATCAAGCAAGTGATTTGGAAGGCTTGGATAAAGCTGCACTTGAATGTCAAAAAGGTGGAAAACCTTTGACTGCTTATATTGGCTTTGACTGTACTGCGCCAAGCCTTCATGTTGGTTCATTGACCCAAATTATGCTTTTGCGCCGTTTTCAGCAAACTGGCGGCACACCAATTGCGCTTATGGGTTCGGGCACAACACGCATTGGCGATCCAAGCGATAAAAATGAGGCGCGCCCTATTTTAACTTTGGAAAAAATCGCCCAAAATAAAGCCGGCATTCAAAAAGTTTTTGACAATTATATTGATTTTTCAAAAGCCAAAATGGTTGATAATATTGAATGGCTTGAAAATGTTTCATGGCTTGAAATGCTTGCAACAATTGGGCGCCATTTTACCGTAAATAAAATGATAGCCCTTGATATTGTTAAAAGAAGGCTTGATCAAGAATTACCAATCACATTCCTTGAATTTAATTATATGCTACTTCAGGCATATGATTTTCTTGAACTTTCGCGCCGCTATGATTGCAATTTACAAATGGGTGGTTCGGATCAATGGGGTAATATTATTCAAGGTGTGGAACTTTGCCGCCGTGTTGATGGTCGTGAAGTTTTTGCAATGACACAGCCACTTTTGATGAATGCTGCGGGGCAAAAAATGGGTAAGTCTGTATCAGGTGCAATTTGGCTTGATAAAGATTTATTGCCTGTTTTCGATTTCTGGCAATATTGGCGCAATGTGGATGATGCAGATGTTGGTAAATTACTTCGTCTTTTAACTGAATTGCCAATTGATGAAGTTAAACGTCTTGAATCACTGCAAGGTGCTGAAATCAATGATGCTAAAATCATTCTTGCCAATGAGATTACAAAATTATTACATGGCGAAGAAGAAGCAAAACTTGCAAATGCGGCGGCATCAAATCAATTTGGCGGTGATGGCGATGGTGCGGGATTACCAGAAATCACAATTGCGCCATCTGAATTTAATTCTATTGCTGGGCTTTTTGTTATTGCAGGTCTTTGCGAATCTAATGGCGAAGCAAAAAGACTTGCAAAAGGTAATGGTATCAAGATTGATGATAAAAGTGTTGCCGATGTTTCACAAAACATTGATAGTGAAACTATAAAAGGTGGCAGTGTTAAATTATCACTTGGCAAAAAACGCCACATAAAAGTAAACTTCAATTAGGGATTATAAAATGACAGAATTGAATATCGGCGATTTAGCACCAAATTTCAAACTTCCAAAAGATGGCGGTGGCGAAATTGAGCTTGAAACTTTACGTGGCAAAAATGTTGTTCTTTATTTCTACCCAAAAGATGACACATCAGGCTGCACCAATCAGGCAATCCAATTTTCTGAAAAGAAAGATGAATTTAATGCCAAAAACGCAATAATAATTGGTGTTTCAAAAGATAGCATAAAAAGCCATGATAAATTCAAGGCAAAATATGATTTAAAAATCGATCTTTTAAGCGATGAAGAACTTAATGTTGCCAATTCTTATGGAACTTGGGTTGAAAAATCTATGTATGGTCGCAAATATATGGGCATGGACAGATCAACATTTTTGATTGATGCGGATGGAAAAATCCAAAAAATATGGCGCAAGGTAAAAATCCCTGGTCATATTGATGAAATATTTAAGTCTATATAAACTGTAATTAGATTCTTCATAACAGCGATTTTAGTTGCGATATATAAAAATAAGCGCAATTAAATTATTAAATTAAAAGAGGTTATCATGTGGGGCAAAAAGCCAAAAATATTTGAAGACGAACCAACAATTGTTGAAGCAACCCATAGCGAACCGGTTGTTCGTGAAGTTGTAAACGTTCAAAAAGCTGCTGCTTCTGTCATTGCTGCACAAATGACAATCATGGGAAGCATCAATTCATCTGGAGACATTTCAATTGATGGTATCGTGAACGGTGATGTTGGTTGCGCACTTTTGACAATTGGTAATCAAGGCAATGTTAATGGCAATATTATTGCCGAAACCGCAACCATTCGTGGCAAAGTTAAAGGCAATGTAACCGCACGTACAATTTTGCTTGCAGGTTCTGGTTCAATTGAAGGTGATTTAACGCATTCGGTTTTAATTATCGAAGAAGGCGGTTATTTTGACGGTCGTTCAAAACGCGTTGCCGACCCAC
>JAPUEP010000169.1 GCA_027492515.1 Hyphomonadaceae bacterium | reverse complement strand
CTCATCACGCGATTTGTCTTTGGAAATTTGTTCGTTACTTGAATGATATTTTCCATCAATTTCTATATCTAATTTTGCTTTGGCACAATAAAAGTCAAATATATATTTATCAAATGGATATTGGCGACGAAACACCAATCCTAAATTACGACTTTCTTTAATTGAATTCCATAATAAACGCTCTGGTAATGTTGCCTCTTTGCGTAATTTGCGCGCAATTTTATATAGAATATTTGGCTTTTGCTTAGGCTCTGGCATTAGTTAATGGTAATCAGAAAAACTGTTTTCGCAACCCCCCAGTCTCACTTCGTTCGACAGCCCCCCTTCTTAAAGGGGGGCAGCTTTTGCAGTTGTATAAACAAACAATAATCCGCGCCCAATAAACCCCAATCATAATCAGGCCAAAAGGAATGATTATGATTGAAACCAAAAAGCTATATAAATCTTATAAAGATTTTGACACGACTAATTGGCGCTGGCCGCATTTTTCGCCCAAGGAATTGGCGTGTAAATGCAATAAATATTGCGACGGGGAATATTTCCATGATCCTGCGTTTTTGGATGCATTGGAAAAAATGCGTTTGGGTGTTGGCGCTTTACAAATTAATTCGGCGCGCCGTTGCCCAAAACACAATGATGAAGTGGGCGGCGCGCCACTATCAATGCACAAAATCGAAATAGCAGTTGATATCAAAATTGCGCCACATAGACGTATAGAATTATATGAAGCGGCAACCAAGGCAGGTTTTAAAGGCTTTGGCTTTGGTGTGAATTTCCTTCATCTTGATTTAGGAAAAAGAAGAAGATGGGATTATCCCGGTGGCTTAATTTTATGGAAAAAGGCATTGGGTTTTAACCCTATTCAAAATTAAAAATCACGATAATGTGATTTAAAAAGGTATCAAATGCTATTATTCGCCCTATTATTAAACACGCCATTAGATGCAAAAATTGAACAGGTAAAAACACCAATTCAGATTAAATTTATGCCACTAAAGGGCGAAGGTGACATTTATACAAATTGCATTATGAAGCGCGATTTTTGCCTTCAACTGAAAACCCAAGAAAATGATAATGCTCCAAATCTATTGATTAAAAATGGCAAAAATTATGAACCCATTGATGACCTGTCACTTACGCCAATTGATGATTATACCAAATTCTTTTTTGACGATAAAATTATTGATTTGGGTAATTCAAAATATTTAATCAGCATTATTGAGCATAATTCAACAATGTATTCAGGCGGCGGCGCAAGTGTTGATACGCTTCATCTTTTTGAACTTTCTAAAGTTGGTGCAAATTGGAAATTAAGTGAAGAATTATTGAATATTCCATATCGCGGATCAAAAATGATACGCGCCTGTTTTTCAGAACAGGATATGAAAGACCGACACGGCGCATGCCATGATGAATATGATTATGGCGCCGCCATTACAATTGCCAAAGGTTCAAATAATGGCTTTCCAAACCTTACCTATAAGGCTGTTTCAACCGATTATCCCGCAGGTGTAAGCCTTGATAAAGATAATACGGGCAAAATTAAAAAGTCCGACCTTTATCGTCAAAAAAATATGGGCTGTACATTCACACGAATGATTACATTTGATAAGATTTCAAAGCAATATAAACTTAATAAACCAATTCCAAATTGCGATGATTATCTAACCCTATAGGTTTAAAATGGAAAAGCGCGGTCAAAAAATACAAACCAATATGCAATTTGCACGAAGAATAGGTTCGTGGTTTTTACTAACACTTTTTCTATTTGCAATTTCGCTTGGGTTTGGAATTTGGGGCTATGTTCATTTTGAACATTTACCCATCATTGATGCCACATTGAATGCATCAATGATTTTGGGCGGCATGGGACCTGTTGATGCAATGAAAACCGATGGCGGCAAATTATTTGCTTCATTCTATGCATTATATTCGGGGTTGTTTTTGGTAATTGTTGGCGGCCTTTTATTGGTGCCAATTTTCCACCGCGTTTTGCATGTTTTCCATCAAGAGGATTAGATTATTTTTGTAATTCTTTAAAAACCTCTAGCGCCATAATTGTATGGCCTTCGGCGCTTGGGTGGAACATTCCAAAAGTTGCGAAAATAGACCTATCTTGGTCAAAAATTGTATCAATAACTGGAAAGCCTTTATTCGAACCGATTTGCGTTAAAGCGGTGTCATTTGCACTTCTAAAAAGGCGGGTTCGCATTGCATAGGGTTGCCAATCTTTTGGATTAAACGGCGTCCATTGCCCATTATAATCAAGTGCAGGAAAGGCAAATTCAACCTTCTCATCCTTTGAGCCCGCACACCAACCTCTCGCGTCAAATTTATTGCCAAAGCCAATAATATTCCAATTTTTATTGCTATTTTGGGCAATCGCAAGGTTTAGTGGGTCATAAAGATTTTCACGAACATCACGCCCCTCGCCCTCGGTGATTTCGGTGCGCCAGCGTTTTGATGATTTGGTTTTTTCATCTAAATAAAGACTATTGAAGGCTGCGAATAATTTATTATCATTCGGGCCGTCACAATAATTTTTACCCGTTTCATTCATAAAGGACATTGGATATTGGGTTTGAATTACTTTTGTATGTTCACCAAAAATCCCCGCCTTAAGCTGTGTGTCCAAAACGGAATAAATTGTTGGAAGCAAAAACCTTACTTTGCGTTCGGCAATATAGGTTGGCTCAATACCAAAATTCTCTTTGGCAAAATCAACCAATGAATCTTTATTATTTGGCACAAGTGCATTGACAATTGCGGCAACAAAGCCCGCATCATTGCCCCCAACACTAAGTAAAATATTATCAACTTTGCGTGGGATAAAATCATTTTTGCATTTAACAACACTCTGACCAATCCCATCCTTTATCGCAGATTTGATTGTTTCCTCACGCGAAAAGCGCGCTGAATATGTTGAAAAATCTATGCTTGAAGGCACATTTTCAATTTGATTTTGGCAAAGGGTTTCGATTGCCGCCTCTAATTGCGGCTTAACCTTGAATTTAACACCCTTTGGCAGATTTGGTGCGCCAAGTTCTAATTGACCAACGGGATATGATTGCGGCGTTAAAATCCCACCAAATACCATTGCCCCAGAGCAAGCATAGGTTGCAAAACTTACGGATTGATGCGGGTTTTTTGCGGCATAAAGTAATGAACCAATCACATGCTGTGAAAAAAGGGAACGGTGACAAATCCCATCCCACCAATTCGCCGGAATTATGGTTGGTGTAATTGAATTTTTCGCCCACCATCTTTCATAAGGGTCAATGCCATTTTCAAAATATTTCTTGGTGGCAGCCTGAAATGCAGTATCGTCATCTTTGCCAAAGCTTTGTGGTCTATCGGGGTTACCTTCGCCTGAAGCATAAGAATCGCCAAGGGCAATTATAAGCCTATCATTAAATTCAATATTGGTTTTGGTTTCAAAAATCTGCTTATTGGCGCGAAATTGGCGAAGCAAAATTTGGGTTTTTTGCGCCCCATCATGGGCTTCATTGGCTTTGATTGGCAAAATCACCGCCTGTTCACACGTGGTTTGCAATGGTGTAATTTCACTTTCACCAATTATTTGCCACAGGCAATTATCACCTGTTTGAATATATTGTGATGCCAATCGTGCGCGAACATTATATCCTTGTGGATATAGATAATCATCACGATATTTGCGGCTTGCCTTTACTTTTCCATCAGGTTCAAAGCCGCTTGCCTGCCATGCGGTTTGCTCAAATTGATTATTTTGCAAAAGAAAATCGCGGATTTTAGGATAGATAATCTCTTCGCCCGCATTTTTTTGTAAATCGGCATTTAAACTATCAAGAAGAATATCGGCCGCGCTTTTATTATCATCGGCTTTAATTTGATTGGCTGTTTCATCTGCATTAAAAAGGCGAAACCTATCTGCAACTTTCCATTCAATTGCATCTTGCGCGCAAGCAAGGCTTGGCGCAAATATAAAAAATAATGATAAAAAAATTCGTTTTTTGAAGGGCATGAAAATTGTATTTGTAAAACTATATTTGCAATCTATTTTTCTTTTTAAAAAATCACAATCCAAATAAGCATCAAGGGGCGCATTATGACCAAAATTTTAGTTATAGATGAAGGCACATCATCAACCCGTGCCGCTATTTATAATGAAAATCTTGAACGCGGCGAATTTTGCCAAGTTGAAATCCCACTTTTAAGCCCAAGCCCCGATATTGTTGAGCAAGATGCAAATCTAATTTTCACCCAAAGCCTTGCAATGGCAAAGGCAGCGATGAGGGGCGAAAAAATTGATGCAATCGGCATAACCAATCAACGCGAAACCACAATTTTATGGGATAAAAATACCGGCGAACCAATTCATAATGCCCTTGTATGGCAAGACAGGCGCGGCGCTGATTTTTGCGAATTTTTAAAGCAAAATGGCAAAGAAAATTTACTAACCCAAAAAACTGGCCTTTTGGCGGATCCGTATTTTAGTGGCTTTAAAATAAGATGGCTTTTGCAAAATATTGATGGTTTGGATGCGCGTGCAAAAAATGGCGAAATCCTATTTGGAACTGTTGATTGCTGGCTAATTTGGAAATTAACAGGCGGCAAATCACACGTTACAGATTTTTCAAATGCATCACGCACCGCAATTTTTAACATACATAAAGGCGATTGGGATGATGAATTATTGGCGCTTTTCGAAATTCCGCGCCAAATTTTACCAAAAGTTTGGGCATCAAATTCAGATTTTGGATATTGCGAAATATTGGGTGCAAAAATCACTGGTATATTGGGCGACCAACAGGCCGCATTAATGGGTCAAAATTGCACCCAATCAGGTGAGGCAAAAATCACCTTTGGCACAGGTGCATTCCTTATGGTGCAAACCGAAACCAATGCCAAAAGTTCAAGCAATAAAATGCTTACAACCATTGCATCAAAAATTGATGATAAAATCAATTATGCCATAGAGGGGGCGGTTTTAAACGCGGGAACCGCGATAAAATGGCTGCGCGATGAATTGGAAATCATCGATAATTCATCAGATAGCGAGGCGATTGCGAAATTGCTTGATAATAATAATGGCGTCTATTTTGTTCCCGCTTTTACAGGTCTTGGCGCGCCATATTGGGATGCAAATGCACGCGGCACAATTTGTGGTATTGGGCGCGGAACCAATAAAGCGCACATTATTCGCGCCGCCCTTGAAGCATCAGCATACCAAACCTATGACCTTTTGGAGGCCATAAAAAAAGATGGAATTGATTTAAAAGTCCTGCGGATTGATGGCGGTATGAGCGCCAATAATTTCTTTTGCCAATTCCTTGCCGATATATGCAATATAAAGGTTGAACGCCCAAAAGACCTTGAAATGACCGCAATGGGCGCCGCGCATACCGCAATTATGGGATTAGGAATTGAAATATCTGTGTCAAAATTAGCAAAGACAATATTCAATCCCGCAATGGATGATGAAAGCCGAAAAATTAATATTGATGGCTGGCATCGGGCAATAAGGGCTGTTCTTACATATTGAGGTGATAAATGGGCAATAAATTTAATGCATTTCTTTTTTTATCTACGCTTTTTATGGCAAATAATGCCCATGCCCAAACAAGCGAAACCTATACGCACATTGCGGACAAAACCAATTCATATAACGATGCAACATTCATTGATTTGGGTGAATTTAACGCAAATCCCGATGCCAAATTCATCATAAGATGTTCAGATAGATGCACTGAAAAATATGGAATAAAATATATTCAATCAAAAGAAAGATGGCAAATATCACGCCTTGATGCAAAACCAATTCCAATTGGAAAAAAATTTGAAATCATCAAAAAAAATGTTTCAAAGCAATTTGTGAAAGATGGCTATTTGCAATTTACAATTCCATTATCAGATATGATAAATCTTTGCCAAAATTCGGTTGGAATCTCTTTATCGCCAGATTTAACCAATAATGAGGAAATAGCAAAAGACCTTGAATATGGCCTTGTAATTTTTGAACGTATTTATGATTTACCAACTCAAAGCTTTCAAATGAAATTAGGAAGTGACAGGAAATTAAAAGAAAATTCCGCCTTTAATGTATTAATTGGAAAGAAAAATAACGCCTGTTACAATCATGGCGAAAATGAAATTGCTTTTAATCGGCACGAATTCATCCTTTCATTCGAAGCATTGCAGCCAAGAATTGTTGATGACATAGAGGTCAAAACCGACCCGATTGCAGATGCAACTAAACTTAAAACCCAAAAGCCAAATATTAAAAAGCCAATTTTCCCAAAAAAGCCAAATCAATAATTTATTTATCTTCTAATTCAAAATCGATTATTGCATCTTTTTCACTAGGCTTTGGGGCAGAAAATACGGCGTTCCATGTTTCCAACTCGCTCATAAATTCGCAATTGCGGGATTTTTGCTTGGTGATTTCATCGCATTGCAAAGCCTCCATAGTGATTTTGGTTTTGCCATTTTCAGTCAAGATTTGGGCGCGCGAATAAATTGCATGGGTTAAGTCTTCACCGCGCGGCGGATGATTTATTCTTTCCTCATCGGTTTGCGGCATTGAAATAGCATAGCCAACGTAATTATTAGCGCCTTTTTTAAACCAAATATTGCCCTTTTCTATTCCGCCTTTATCGGCAATTTCATATCTATCAAAAGGCGTATCATTATAAATTTCGATTTTATTTTCAGGGTTTGTTTCGTTTTTACCCATCTTTTCAAAATCATATGATTTAATCGTTACATGATCTTTATAACCAAATGGCCATTCGCTTTCCTTTGTTGGCATCGGGCCAACAATCGCCGAACAGCTTGGTAAAAATATTAGGCCCAGCATAAGAAATTTATTATTTAATTTTTTCATTTTCCCATCCCCCGCCAAGTGCTTTGAATAATGCAATCATTGAATTTGCTGCTTGGGTTTGGGTTTTTATGTCGCCCAATTTTGTTTCTTTTATGGCGCGCTCTGCGTCCAAAACTTCGATTTTTGAAATATCGCCTTTGGTAAATCTTAGTTTTTGGTGCGCCAATAAATGTTCTTGTTCATCCATAATTTTGGCGCGAACATTTATTGCGTCAATTGTATTTTTATAATCAGATAAAGCGCGTTCGGTGTCTGAAATTGCGCCTAAAACTGATTTTTTATATTCAATAATTGCTTGATCTTGGCGGGCTTTGGCTGAATTGACTTGGGCTTCAACTATGCCGCCATCAAAAATTCGCCATGATATTGATGGGCCGATTGTAAGTGCTTGAGCATTTGAATTGAATAAATCAAGCGGATTACGCGCATCCCAACCTGCCTGCGCATTGATTTTAAATTTTGGGAAATGTTCGGCCTTATAATATTCAACTTCTGATGCGCGCATTTGTAATCTTGCCTCTGCGGCGCGAATATCGGGGCGGCGTTGTAAAAGTTCGGAATTTGCACCAATCGGAAAGGCGAATAATTTTGGCGTCTTACTTGGTGAATTTAAAAGATAATCAAATTCATTCGGGTTTTTACCGCATAGGGTTGCAAGGCCGATTTTTGCGGCATTAATTTTGGCATCAATTTGCGGAATTTGGGTGGCAAAATTTTCCTTTTTTGCCAATAAATCATCAAGCTCACGATGCGATAAATTTCCCGCATTTACATTTTTACGAACCAATTCGATGCTCTGATTTAGATTATCTAAATAAGCAATAATTTGTTCTTTTTCACGCTTTGCGCCCATTAATTCATAATAGACACGCGCAATCTCGGCGGCGATTGTAATTCGCACGCCATTGGTTTGATATTCAGATGAAATCAATAATGCATCGGCGCCGTCCACCGCGCTTCTTAGGCCACCAAAAACATCAATTTCCCATGATGCATCATAGCCATAATGAAACAGGGTTAAATCACGCGATAGAATTGGAATTTTATCAATCGGCAACATGCCTTTTTCAGATTGGCGAATTGCGTGCGCACTTGCGCCAATATTTCCCTGTGGGCCAAGGGCATAATTATTTATATCCAAGATTGCGCGTGTCTCTTTTAATTTTGCCAATGCAAGTTGCATATCAAAATTTTGCTTTAGGCCATCTTCGATAATTGCTGATAATTGCTCATCCCCAAGGCTTTGCCACCATTTTGACAATTCAACTTGCTGAACAGGCAAATTTGGCATTTGGGTTTTTGATTGCCCCATATTAACAATTGGCGGCTTGGCATCGGCTTTGCGATAATAATCACATGATGAAAGCATAAAAAGCGGCAATAATGGGAATAAAATTAATTGCTTTTTCAACGCAACTTACTCCTGACGATGATGGTGGCGACTGTCATGGAGACAAAGCCAATAATAATAAGCGGGATTAATTGCGGCAGGATTTGAACAAATGTCTGCCCCTTTAAAAACGTGCCCTGTAGAATTAATAGAACGTGTTTATTCGGTATGGCTTCGGCCAATATTTGCATAAATTTTGGCATATTTTCCACTGGGCTTGAAAACCCACTCATAAGCATCATGGGAACCATAAGGGTGAACATGCCCATTATTGCTTGTTGCTGCGTATCGCACATCGCCGAAATGGTAAGCCCAATCCCGACACAGGCAAAAACATGAACATAAATGGAAAATATCATTGCGGGGAAACTTCCCGTAAAAGGTATCTTAAACCCAAAAATTGCCACCGCGACCATGAACAAAGCCAATAATGGCCCAAGCAATAATGATGGGAATGATTTGGCAATAATGATTTCAATATAATTGGCAGGCGTTACCAATAATTGATCAAAAGTTCCCAATTCACGTTCGGTCGCAAGTGCAAGCGAAGAGATCCCAAGCGCCGATGTATTCACCAAAATCGCCGCCAAACTTGGAACAACAAACCATTGATAAATCAAGGCAGGATTAAACCAATATCTTACCCAGCCCGCATCAATATTTTTGGGCAAAGTTGAAACCACACTTGCACCAATATTTGATGCAATCGCCTGTATATAGGCAAAAACAATTTGCCCCGAATTTGCGCGCCGCCCATCAATTAAAACCTGTGCCTTTGCGTGGCGTTTAGCGATAATATCATTGGAAAAAGTTTGCGGGATATTTATTGCCGCAAGCACACTTCCATGTTCAACCACGCTTTCTAATTCAGATTGTGAATGAACATATTTTATTTCGCCAACAAAGGCGGCATGGGACATTGTGGCAACAAAATCTTGGGAATATGCGCCATTATCTTGGTTAAAAATTGCAAGTTTAACATTATTAACATCAAGCGTGACCGCAAAACTAAAAATGAATAATTGCATCAATGGCGGGATAATAAGCCCCATTCGTGCCTTTGGATCGCGAAAAACCAAAAGTATTTCTTTGATAATTTGGGCGCGTAAAATTGGTGAAAAAATTGCCATTATTTACCATCCAATGTTCGTGTTGTTGAAACGGCTGCCCGCCAAAAGAAAAACGCACCAATCAAAAGCATAAAGCCAATATTAGGCCAAAATACCGCCCAAACATCGCCCACCAAAAACAAACTACGAAGGCAATCAACAAAATAACTTGATGGAATAAGATAACTTATAATCTCAAGCGGAAGTGGCATTGATGAGCGTTCATAAATAAAGCCCGATAAAAGCGTTGCGGGTAAAAACCCTGAAAATAATGCTAATTGCGCGGCTAAAAATTGGTTTTTGGTTGCCGCCGAAATCAAAAGCCCCTGCCCCAATGCTGGAACCAAAAATGCACTTGAAACCGCCAAAAGCCCCAAAATAGAGCCGCGCAATGGCACATGAAACATAAAGACCGCAACAATGGTGCAAATTAATGTGCCAACAAGCCCAAGCAAGAAATAGGGTAATAATTTACCGATAAGAATTTCAATAACGCTTGATGGGCTTGCCATCATGGCTTCCATTGTGCCCCTTTCCCATTCACGGGCAACCACCATTGCGGTTAAAAGCGTGCCAATCATTGTCATCACAATTGCGATTGCCCCAGGGATAAGGGCGCGCCTACTGTCAATT
>JAPUEP010000168.1 GCA_027492515.1 Hyphomonadaceae bacterium | reverse complement strand
GTGCGCGGCGTTGCCAGAAGGCCAATTACCTTGGATTGGCTTAAATTTGCCGCAGGTTTAATCGCAGGTACAACACCAATAATAGGAATATCAACAATTTCACGAATACGATAAAGCGCGATTGTTGATGCCGTATTACAGGCAATTATTATCGCATCGGCATGTGATGCCAATGCACCATTTTTAACAATTTGTGGAATACGCGCAAGCAAATCTAAATCAGATTTATCGCCATAAGGGAAAAATGCGGTATCGGCTAAATAATCAATTGCAATATTGGCATTTAGTTTCAAAATCTCATCAACAATTGAAAAACCGCCAACACCAGAATCAAAAACCAATATTTTCTTCAAAGATTCGCTTTTCAATTTCATTTCCCTAATCTTGAAATATTAAATTACGGGATTTAGGGTTTGTAAACGTTAATAATGCTGAATTTAATTGTTAAAAGTGTTTTTTTTTAACACATAAGAATAATTCAATTAGGTTTTATTATTTATAATCAAATGATTAAAACTATAATCTTATTTATAATATCATCTATTAACATCAAAAAAGCCATGTAAATCTATGAATTTAGTGGGCATTTTATGCATAAAGGTAGGAAAAAATTTCACAATATTAACCAGTGCTTAATCAAGTTTGTTAAAAGTGTAATCATAATTTAATGGAGCCCAAATCATGGCCCTTCGCCTAAATGCACTAAAAACAACTGAACTTTCACCTCGCATCGTAGTATTCGGTGTTGGTGGCGCTGGTGGTAACGCCGTTAACAATATGATTGACGACAATCTGCAAGGTGTGGATTTTGTTGTTGCCAACACAGATAGCCAAGCGCTTGCACGTTCCAAAGCTGAACGCCGCATTCAAATTGGCCTTAACACAACCCAAGGTCTTGGCGCAGGTGCAAACCCGCAAATCGGCATGGCTGCGGCTGAAGAAAGCCAAAGCGAGATTATGGAACAATTGGGCGATGCGCACATGGTTTTCATCACTGCTGGTATGGGCGGCGGCACTGGAACTGGTGCGGCACCAACAATTGCGAAAATCGCCCGTGAAATGGGTATTTTGACGGTTGCAGTTGTGACAAAACCTTTCCATTTCGAAGGCCCACGCCGCATGGCAATGGCAGAAGCAGGTTTGGCTGAATTACAAAAATCAGTTGATACTTTGATTGTAATTCCAAACCAAAACTTGTTCCGTGTTGCAAATGATAAAACAACATTCCAACAAGCCTTTATGATGGCTGATAAAGTTCTTCATTCTGGTGTTCGTGGCGTAACTGATTTGATGATTATGCCAGGTCTTATCAATCTTGATTTTGCTGATGTTAAATCTGTAATGTCAAATATGGGTAAAGCCATGATGGGCACAGGCGAAGCAACTGGTGAGCGCCGTGCAATTGATGCCGCAATCAGCGCAATCTATAATCCATTGCTTGAAGATGTTTCATTGAAAGGCGCAAAAGCCGTTCTTATCAACATCACTGGCGGCTATGACATGACTTTGTTTGAGTTTGATGAAGCAGCAAACCAAGTTAAATCAGAAGTTGACCCGAATGCAAACATCATCGTTGGTTCAACATTTGACGAATCATTAGAAGGCACAATTCGCGTTTCTGTTGTTGCATCTGGCATTGATGGCAATGCAGCAGAATTGAATATTCCTGATTTGGCGGGTTCACAAAACCGCGTTTCAGCAGCACCGCATAACACAATCGGTGGCATTCAAACTGTTCGTATCAACCCACAGCCAATCCCACACCCACAAGCTGCGCCGCAACCTGTATATCAGCAAGCAGCACCGCAACCAATTCCACATCCTCAACCAGTTCAACAAGCACAACCAGCGCCTATTCAAGAGCCTGTAATGCGCACTCAACATATTGAACCTGAAAATCACTATGATACTGGTGCAATTGATAGATTGCGCCACGAAGCACAACGCGACCAAGTTCGTTCAAACTATGAACAACCTGCACCGCGCTATCATGAGCCTGCACCGCAAGAACGCCCTGTTCAAAATGTGCAAGCAACACGTCATGGCGGCGCAAGCTTCTTGGACATTTTCTCAAAACCAAAACGTGGAAAAAGCCTTGAAGAATCTTTGCAAGATGATGAATATGAAACAGATCAATATGCTGATGATCTTGAAAAAGATTTATCTGTCCCTGCTTTCCTTCGTCGTCAGGCAAATTAATTTTCAAACAATTTGAATACAAAAACCCGCCAATTGGCGGGTTTTTTGCGTCTATTTGTGTGTCATATTTGCAATATTTACCATAAAATTCACAATGTAAAAAATCTAAAATCAAATATTATTTCGCTAATATTCAAAATAATCAGCCAATAACTAATTGAATTTATTTAATATTTTCCGCAAACAACTTTGTGCAAATTATTGAAAAATGGTTTGTTACAAAAATTGTCACAATTCGAAACATAGGTTGTTTTGCACGTTATCTAATATTCATACATATGGAATTATAGATTTTTGCGACTGCACAATTTTGTGCAAAGCAGTTTAATTCTAAGGATTAAGATTAAGTGCAATACGAAGTTGTTTCACAATTACAAAGAACGCTTAAAAGCAATATCGAAATTTCAGGTATTGGCTTGCATTCTGGCGTGTCTGCTAATCTTAATATCCGCCCTGCCCCTGTTGATACTGGCTATATCTTTATCCGTACGGATATTGAAGCTTCAAAAAATCACATTGCGGCGATTGCAAAAAATGTTACTGCGACCCAATTGGGAACTTCAATTGCAAATGTTCACGGCATAAGTGTTGCCACTATTGAGCATTTATTGGCGGCCTTATTCGGCCTTGGCATTGATAATGCCTATATCGAAATTGACGGTCCTGAAGTTCCAATTCTTGACGGTTCATCGGATTTATTCGTTGAGTTGATTGAAAAAACTGGCACACGTGCACAGGCTGCGCCGCGCAAAATCATTGAGGTTTTACAACCAATTGAAGTTCGCGAAGGTGTTAAATTTGCCCGCCTTTTACCAAATGACGGCTTTGAAGTTGAAGTTGATATTCATTTTACTTCACGCGCAATCGGTCATCAAAGTGGTAAATTCCAAATTTCAAACGGTCAATTTTCAAAAGAATTGTCAAAAGCGCGCACATTCGGCTTCCTTCATCAAGTTGAAACAATGCGCAAAAATGGCCTAAGCCTTGGCGGTTCACTTGATAATGCGATTGTTATTGATGGCGATGAAATCATGAATGAAAGCGGTCTTCGTTTTGATGATGAATTTGCGCGTCACAAAGCATTGGATGCGGTTGGTGATTTGTCATTGGCTGGCGCTTATCTTCATGCGCATTATATTGGTCATCAATCGGGCCATGCGCTTAATGTTGCCCTTGTTAAGGCTTTGCTTGCAAATCCAAACGCGTGGCGCCTAAAAGCAACCCCACTTAATGCACAAGCATTGGCTGCGGCAGGACTTTAAATACATTCATTTGACAAATGGTTTTTACGCGGCGAAAATGGCGTATTTTGAGAACCGAAGCGGAGCGTACTTAAGTACGTGAGCATCGGAAGCGCAGAAATATGCCATTTGCAGCCTGTAAAAACCTTTTGCCAAGTGGATGTTACATTAAAAATCCTACATTATTGTGTTAAATGTGAAAATCGCGCTTTCTAAAGTGCAAATCTATCTGTAAACAGAATTTGCAAATCATCCCATTTCGGGAACAAAACTTATTGGCATGGAAAATGGCAAAGACAAAGCACGTTTCAAAAATCGCAATTACAATTCTTTTGGCAAGTGTTTCTCTTGCTGCATGTCAATCAAACAAAGGTCTAAAAGACAAAGCCCCCGCTTATGTCGAGCGTCCGGTTGAATTGCTTTATAATAATGCACGTGACCTTGTATCAAAACGCGATTATTCAGAAGCCGTAAGGGCGTTTGATGAAGTTGACCGTCAACATCCATATTCAGAATGGGCACGCCGCTCAATATTAATGAGTGCATATTCAAGCTATGCCCAAAATAAATATGAGGATGCAATTGAGGCTGCGCAAAGATATATTTCAATGTATCAGGGAAATGAATCTAACTCTGCCTATGCTTATTATCTAATTGCAACTTGTTATTTCGAACAAATCGTTGATGTGGGCCGTGATCAGCGCATGACAGAGCTTGCACTGGCAAGCCTTAACGAACTTGTTCAACGCTATCCTGATACTGCCTATGCCAAAGATGCGCGCCTTAAAATGGATATGACGCGTGACCAATTGGCAGGTAAAGAAATGGAAATTGGGCGTTATTATCTATCGCAAGATCAACATCTTGCCGCTATTGGTCGCTTCAAACGTGTTGTTGATATTTACCAAACCACAAGCCATACGCCAGAGGCGCTTCACCGCCTTGTTGAATCTTATCTTTCAATGGGTTTGATTGATGAGGCCACAAAAATTGGCGCGGTTTTGGGCTATAATTATCCTGGCTCTGATTGGTATGAAAAAAGCTATAAATTGCTTACTTCAAAGGGCATTAATCCAAAAGAAAAACCAAAACGCCGCCTATTTGAGAAAAAGCAAAAAGCGCCAAAAACTATCGCTGAAACTAAGGGCACTGCCTTAATGCCACAAGGCATATAGTTTACGCTTTTTGTGAAAATAACTTCACACTTTTTGCATAAAGCTATAGAACTAATTCATGCTACGTGAAATCTCGATTCGTGATGTTGTTTTAATCGAAAGCCTTGATCTTGAATTGGGGCATGGCTTCATTGTTTTGACTGGCGAAACTGGTGCGGGTAAATCGATTTTACTTGATGCAATGGGGCTGGCGCTTGGTGATAGGGCAGATAAAGGCCTTGTTCGTGATGGGGCGCACCGCGCAATTGCGGGGGCGACATTTTCAATAAAAAATAACCCATTGGCGCATGAACTTGCCCAAGAATTTGATATTGAAACACCAAATGATGAGATAATTCTTCGCCGTTCAATCGGCCTTGATGGCAAAAGCCGCGCCTTTATCAATGATATGCCAGTTTCTGTAACAACAATGCGCAAAATCGCCCAAAGCCTTATTGAAATTCACGGTCAACATTCGGCAATCGGCCTAATGGATGCCAATTCGCATTTATCAATGCTTGATGGTTTTATAGCGGGTAATAAAGGCGATGATTTTGTGAATTTACTTCATCAAAACCGTGAAAATTATGAAAATTTTAGAAATGCCGAACGCCAACTGGATGAAGCGCGCAAGGCAATAGGGCAATCGGGCGCTGAACGCGAATATCTTGCCCATGTTCTTGAACAATTACGCCAATTAAACCCACAAATTGGCGAAGAAAAAACTTTGGATGAAAACCGCCGCTATTTAATGGGCTCTGAACGCGTTATAAGCGCAATCAAAGAAGCCAATGACATTATTGATAATGGTAAAATCGAACATTTAATGGGCAATGCGGCACGCGCACTTTCCCGCATCGGCAAAATCGAAAGCGAGAATGCAAATCGCTTGAATGAAACCATTGAAAACGCACAAAATTCATTGGAGCGTGCGCAAAATGAAATCGCCGATTGTTTGGGATTTTTGAACCAAGCGGGCCTTTTAATCGACCTTGACCCCAAAGAATTAGAACAAATTGAGGAAAGATTGTTTGCCCTTCGTGCCGCCGCGCGTAAGCATAATGTTGTGATTGATGAATTACCTAATATTTTGGAATCAATCGCCCAAAAACTTTCGCAAATCGACAATAAGGATGAGTTTTTGGCAAAGGCCGAAAAAGAATATCGCATCGCACTTGAAAATTATAAAAAATCGGCAGGTATTTTATCGGATGCCCGCCAAAAAGGTGCTTTAGAATTTTCAAAACTTGTTGAGGCCGAATTGCCGCCCCTTAAACTTGAAAAAATGCGTTTCCAAGTTGCTTTTGATAGTGATGAAAACCGAATTTCAAATCTTGGTTTTGATAAGGTTCGCTTTGAGATTGCGCCAAATGTTGGCGCGGGTTTTGGCGGCCTTGATGCCATTGCATCGGGCGGTGAATTATCACGCCTCTCACTTGCTTTAAAAGTGGTTTTAAGCGCCAATAATGGCACTCTGGCGCTTGTATTTGATGAAGTTGATCAAGGCATTGGCGGGGCAACCGCCGATGCCGTTGGTCGAAGATTGCGCGATCTTGCCAAAAATTCCCAAGTAATATGCGTAACCCATAGCCCACAGGTTGCGGCGCGCGCAAATATGCATTTGCGCATCGAAAAATCCATCAATAATTCAATTACCCGAACTAATGTTAGTGTTTTAAGCGATAAAGAACGCCGCGAAGAACTTGCAAGAATGCTTGCGGGTGAAAATATCACGCCAGAAGCACGCGCGGCGGCAAATGCATTGATGGATATGGCATAATGGATGATTTGCGCAACATCCCTGTCGATAGGCTCGAAACCGAACAAGCCGCACAAGAATTGGAAGCATTGGCGCGCGAAATCGCCGCGCACCGCGAAGCCTATTATGTCGAAGATAATCCAAGCATTTCTGATGCCGAATTTGATGCCCTAGAGCGTCGCAATGCACTTATCGAACAAAAGTTTCCAAAACTTATCCGCGCCGATAGCCCATCAAAAAGTGTGGGCGCCAAAGCATCGGTTAAATTCAAAAAAATCACCCATCTTGCGCCAATGTTATCATTGGATAATGCGTTTGATGATAATGATGTTAAAGATTTTTTTGCCAGATTTAAACGGTTTTTATCGCTTGATGAAAATGAAATCATTCCCGTAACCGCCGAACCAAAAATTGACGGCCTGTCACTTTCAATCACTTATGAAAATGGTCAATTTATCAAGGCATCAACCCGTGGCGATGGCAAAATTGGCGAAGATGTATCGGCAAATGTGCTTACAATTTCGCAAATTCCAAAAACCCTTAATACACCCAACCCACCTACCCTAATTGAAATTCGTGGCGAGGTTTATATTTCTGATGCGGGCTTCAAGCAATTAAATGACGAGCAAATCGCCAAAAATGGCCAAATTTATGCCAATGCACGCAATGCGGCGGCGGGTTCATTAAGACAATTAGATCCATCAATCACCGCCCTTCGCCCCTTACAATTCTTTGCTTATGCGATTGGCGATAATGAAAATGCGCATGTCAAAACCCAATTTGAATTGATTGCAACCTTAAAAGAATGGGGCTTTACCACCAATCCTGAAACCCGCCTTTGCCAAAGCGCAAATGAGGCGATTGAATATTATAATTCCATAAATTCGCGCCGTGAAAACCTTGGTTATGAAATTGATGGTATTGTTTATAAGGTCAATGATTTAACGCTACAAAGCCGCCTTGGTATTGTTACGCGCTTTCCGCGTTGGGCGATTGCCCATAAATTCCCGCCCAAGCCGCAACCGACAATTTTAGAAGCCATAGATGTTCAAATTGGGCGCACGGGCGTTTTAACCCCTGTTGCGCGTTTAAAACCGGTTTTTGTTGGCGGGGTTATGGTTTCAAATGCCACGCTTCATAATGAAGATTATATCAATGAACTTGATCTTCATATTGGAGATACGGTTTTGGTGCAGCGTGCGGGCGATGTTATTCCGCAAATTACGGGTGCGATTAAAGAATTGCGCCCAAATGATGCCCAACAATTCCATTTCCCAAAAATCTGCCCCTGCCCGCTAAAAACCGCCATTCATCGCATTATTGATGACCAAACAGGCGAAGCCGAAGTTGCGGCGCGTTGTAGTGGTGAATATGATTGCCCCCACCAAAAACAGCGCCATTTGGAACATTTTGTTTCAAAAATTGCTTTCGATATTGACGGCTTTGGCCCACGCCAAATTGAAGTTTTCATGCAAAATGGCCTTATTGAAGAACCTGCCGATATTTTCACTTTGCATGAAAAAATTGATGAATTGCGCAAACTTGAAGGTTTTGGCGAATTATCAATAAGCAATCTTTTAAATGCCATTGATGCACGCCGCCAAATCGCACTTGATAGGTTTATCCTTGGCCTTGGTGTGCGCCATATTGGGCAGACAACATCGGGGCTTTTGGCGCGAAATTTTGAAACTTTTGATAATTTCAAAGCCGCAGTTTTGGCGGCAGCAGAAGTAAAGCCAAATGATGATTATCAACGCCTTTCATACATCGACGGCCTTGGCCCAACTGGGCGTGATAAGGTTTTGGATGCGGCAAATGCAATTGTAAACCACCCAAATGATGGGCTTTTTGCGCCAAAAATTGATGAAATTTTACCTGTTTTAGTAAAAGGGCTTAATGCAAAAGCGCGGGTTGGAATTTATCAGCATTTTCCCGATTGGAATGATTTTGTTCAATTGGTGAAATCGGCATCAAATGGTCGCCCACAGGCCGCCTATATCGAATTTGCCGCCCTTGATGGCATGGGCAATGTTGCACTTGATGCATTGATTGATTTCTTCACTTCAGAGCGTGCGATGCAATCATTAAATCGGCTTTTGGAATTTGTAACGCCGCAACGTGCTGAAAAACCAAAAACCGATACTTTAATTGCCGGCAAAACCGTGGTTTTCACGGGTTCGCTTGAAACCCTATCACGCGAAGAAGCCAAGGCACAGGCAACCCGCCTTGGCGCAAAAGTTTCGGGTTCGGTTTCGGCAAAAACCGATTATGTTGTCGCAGGAAGTGATGCAGGTTCAAAACTTACCAAAGCCCAATCGCTTGGGGTGAAAGTTTTGAGTGAGCAAGAATGGATTGAACTTATCGGCGGATAATTACTTAACGCCCGCCCAAGTTCGCATATCTTTGCTACATGAATTAAGCGTTGCAAGTTGTTTATTAAGCGCAAGATTAAAATCTTTTGCGCCAAAAACCTGATTTTGAACGCCGCGCGCCGCTTTATCATAATCGGCACGGAATTTATCGGCAGCAATTGTTTGGGTTGTTGCCAAAACAAACGGCTGCATTTGTGCTTTTTGCGCATTAATTGAAGCCGCCATTTTCTTAAGCTGTGGATTTGCACCAGGGCTTGAAGCGCGAACATCAGTAAAAGCACCAAGGAAATCAGCAGTACCATAACATTGCACAAGGCGCTTATAATTTTTTGCAACATCAAAATTCGGCGCAATCTGCTTTGCAATTTCGGCCTTTGTTAATGGCTTTTGTGGCACATTTGGTGCTAAAATAGGTGAATTTAATTCACCATTAGGCACAGAAGCAGTGTCAGTTTTCGGCGCCTCAATCAATAATTCACCAGGTTTTTGGCGAACATATTCTTGCGGGCTTGTGCTTGGCAAAGTTGTTGGAATTTGCGTATCCGTCGCACTTGATTGCGCAAAAGCAAATCCCGCATTTGGGATTGTAAAACCAACCAAAGCAAGCGCAAAAACCGATTTTTTAATATTTAAAATAGACATTGCCATATTTCCTTTGCCAATAAGATATAAATAATGTCAAAGGGTGTTTTTTAAAAGCATTATACCTGCTTAAACTTTTGTCATTTGCATAGATTTTGAATATGGTAAAAATATGAAACTACCGAATTTGCATATCGAAAATGAATTTATCAAAATCATTCCCTTCAAAAATATACATTTTGATGCCCTATTAGCGGCGGGTTCTGAATGGTCATTATGGAAACATTATGTTGATAAGCCAACAAATGAAGCTGAATTATTGGCCTATTTAAAACGTGTTATGGATTTTCAGGAAAAAGGCCAATGGCGGGCACATACAATTTTCACACCCGACAATAAATGCGTTGGTCAAACCTGTTATATGGCTTTGCGCCTTGAAAATGATGGTCTTGAAATTGGTGGAACTTGGTATAACCCGCAATTTCATGGCACAAAAATAAACCCTGCGGCGAAACTTGCATTGCTTAATCATGCTTTTGAAAATGGTGCAAAGCGGGTTGAACTTAAAACAGATGCACTAAATTCGCATTCACGTGCGGCAATCCTAAAACTTGGCGCAAAGTTTGAAGGGATTTTTCGCAAACACATGATAAGAAAAGACGGCACAATGCGTGACAGCGCCTATTATTCAATCATTGATAGTGAATGGGATGAAATCAAGCAAGGGCTTTTAAATCGTTTAAACGCGTGAT
>JAPUEP010000167.1 GCA_027492515.1 Hyphomonadaceae bacterium | reverse complement strand
GGCTGTCGATTGTGCGGGCTAATTCGCCTTCTAAAGCGCGTAATTTATTGATGTTTTGCACAAAGGAAGTTTGACCAAGTGCATCTTGTTTATCAAAAATTTCATAGCCAATTGAACCCTGACCTGGAAGGCCATCTGATGCCAAATCCATACGCGCTTTTGCAACCGCCGAGCGCGGTACATAAACGCTTGAGCCATCGTTTGAAATTTCATATTTGATTTTTTGCTTATCAAGCGCCTGTGTAACCGCTGATGCATCTTTTGGGTTTAAGCCAGAATATAAAAGTGCTTTTTCCTCTGTGCCCACTTTAAACATGATTGCAAAAAGCGCAGCTGCAACCAAGCCAGTTACCCCCAATGCCGCAATCAGCCTTGAGGGTCCAGCTTTACCTAATGCTTGTAAAAAACGCTCCAAGTGTTTACTCCGCCTTGTTCGTGCAATGATGCATTTCGAACACTAGGCAGCTTTTTCCCACCTAAAGAGTAAAATTCAGATTAATTTTTTCCCAAAAATGTGTTTTGGGCTGCAATTTTTACCTATATGACTGCAATCTTGTTACACGAAGACCGCGAAGCCCATGTTTATCGACCTGTCTTTGCCAAGAAAGAAACTCTTCCATTGAAAGATTATACCTATCACAAGCTTCTTCCAATGATAAAAGTCCGCCACGAACCGCAGCAACTAATTCAGCTTTGCGGCGCGCAACCCAGCGCTCGGTATTAGGTGGTGGTAAAGTCGCCAATGTAAGTGGAATCCCCTCGGGACCAATTACAGAAGGTTCACGTGTTTGCATTTGTGCCATTTTACCCAATCTCCATACCTGTTCTATTTTTTGAACATGATACGGCAAACAATTTAAACTGCGCCTAAGTTATAGGCTTAACGAGTGGTTAGGATACATACGCGTTTCTTGCGCTTATTGGTTAGAATTGGTTAACCTATTGAAGATTAACGCTTCATTCTTATCAATTCGTCCAACATTTCGTCGGCCGTGGTTATGATTTTTGATGACGCGCTATAGGCACGTTGTGTTAAAATCATGTTTGAAAATTCTAAAGCAAGGTCAACGGTTGATGCTTCTAATGCACCCGATTTGACCACGCCTGCGCCGCCTGTTCCTGCTGCTTTTAATGCTGCAGGGCCAGAAGAATCAGAAACGCTATAATTACCACCTGCTGTCGCCTGAAGATCATCAGGGTTTAAGAAGGTAACAAGCGGAATTTGATAGATTTTTTTAGTCAATCCAGAAGAGAAGATTGCCGTAACAAAACCTGATGAATCAATTTCAATATTTGATAAGTCACCAGAGCTTGAACCATCTGTAGATGTTGAATCTAATGAGGTTGCAGATGAGAATTGTGAAATTGAACCAATGCTTGTTGCGCTTTGACCAACATCAAGTTTGAAAGTTTGCGCAGCAAGGCCAGTAGAATTTGCCCAATTTGCGGTTCCTGCTGCTGGTGCACCTGCACTATATGCACCAATTGAGATTGGTGCCAAAAGGGCAGGGCTTGTATTTGCTGTATCGATTGTACCAGATGGCGTGAAGGCCATTGTACCAGTTAGTATTTGACCATTTGCAAGCGGTGCACCCGAAGTAATATTACTTGCAGGGGCAGAGTAAACTTCTACATACCATTGGTTTGGCGTTGCCGATTTTAAGAAACTCATAGTGAAGTTTTTAACGCCGCCCAAACTATCAATCATTTGGAACTGCCATGATGCATCAGGTGTTATTGTGCCAGAAGCCATATTATTTGTTGCCGCAGAATATGCACCAGCAGATGCAGTCGCCGCCGCAGTTGCCGCCGCCGAAACTGTTGTATTTGAACGCAGGTTTCCATTGATTGCAACGCTTGTGCTTGGTGCTGCTGCGTTTGAAATTGTTCTTGTGTTAATTGCTTCTAATGCATTTGGCGATGAAGTATTGCCAACTGGCTTGCCAGTGTCATCAAGGCGCCAGCCACGCAAAATATAATTTGCATGATTAACTAAATAGCCTTCATCATCTGGCTTAAAAGTACCAACGCGTGAATAGAAAATATCAGGTGAAGTTGATGCCGCCTGTGTTTTAGGGCTTACAACAAAGAAACCTTGACCGCTAATTGCCAAATCTGTCGTACTTGTTGTAGAATTTACATTGCCTTCAGAACGCACAAATTGGCGTGTAGATGCTGATACACCACCAGCATTATAAGTAGTTGAAGCGTTTTGAACGTTAACTAAACGTGTGAAATCAGTACGATTGCGTTTGTATGCAGTTGTGTTTACGTTTGATATATTATCAGAAATTGTTGCCATTGCTGATGCGTTTGCGGTTAAACCTGAAACACCTGCTAGCATTGCGCTGTTTAAAGACATTATTTGCTCCGATTATTATTTTATTGTTTTGAAGCATTCTGCCCTCCATACCATGTCACTATACTTCGATAGTGTTGATTTTTCGTAAGTTTTTTCTTTTTTTTTGGTTAATTATCAGCTTGATTGCAGTGAAACATTTTTAATTGCAGAAAGCGCAACCAATGCACCATTGATTGTAACCATTGGTGTTGATCCAGACATATCAACGTTTGAAATCAACCCTTTTTGCGTCATTGTTGCTTTCATTGTTTCACCTGATGAAGTTTTTGCATCAACAACCATTGTGAATTGGCCCGATGTTAATTTTGTGCCTGATGTTGTTGTGCCATCCCATTCAAAAGTGTGCGAACCTTTGGTTTTGTCACCATCAATTGTTTTTACTAATTTGTTGTTTGAATCATAAATGTTCAAAGTTACTGAACCTGCGGCATTTGCAAGATCATAATTCCAACTTGCTTTGCCATTAACAATACCTGCGGCATTGGTTTCTGCGGTTGCGCTTTTGCCTAAATATGAAACCGCCAAACTTCCTGCGCTGAAACCCATTGTGGTTTGCAGGCTTGAAAGCAAATCATTGGTTTTAATCTGTTGTTCAACGCCAGAAAATTGAACTAATTGATTTGTGAAATCTTTGGTATCAAGCGGCGATAATGGGTCTTGTGCACGTAATTGCGCGGTTAATAATTTCATGAAAGTATCAAAATTCGCGGCAAGGCCAATTGAGGAAGATGAATTCCCTGTTGTATTTGCTGCGGTATTGGTTGCACCTGTGACTGCCATTTTGACCTCTAAACTACCATTGAAACACGGGCTCTATCCCATATTTCATGTCTGATTTTTTTTGATTTTGTGTTTGCAATTTCTGGCTGAATTTCTTCTTTTTGATTTTGCAAATTGATTACTTTACCCATAGATTTTTCTTCGGTCTGTGGGTTTTGGCTATTTGAGTTTTGATTGCCATTTGAATTTAAAGAGAATGACAAATCATTTTCGGTTAAATCAAAGCCTGCTTGATTAAGTGAATTTACTAAATCGCGCGCACCTTTCATTAATTCATTCAAGGCTTGTGGGTTTTCAGTTTTTAAAATTGCACTTATTTTATTGTCAGCAGAGATTTTAAGTTCAACCTCAACCTTGCCCAATTCAGGCGGATCAAGACGTACAAAGAATTTTTTATCGCCATTTTGGAATTTTTTGACCATTGTTGCCGCAATTGCTTGAAGATTATTAATCTGCAATTTCGGCTCATCTTTTGAATGAACTTCAGATGCCCATTTCTCAAAGTTTTCAGCTTTTGGGCCTTGCTTTAATGATTCAATATTATTTGCCAATTTGTCGTCTTTTGTGATTGCTGTTTCTTTTTTTTCAGCACCGATAAGGCCTTCTGCATTAACATTATTGGCTTTGGCTTTATTTTGACCATCAAATTCAATTGAATTTTTTACTGGCTTTATATCGCTTGCTTCTTGTGTGGTTTCACCTGCTTGTGTTTGTGAAACATTATTTGTGCTTTGTTTATTGGTTTTGCCTTTGGCTTCGGTTTCCTGAGATTGGGCATTGCCAATTTTTTTCAATGCAGCTTCAAATTTTTGTGCGGCATCACCTGTTATAACTTGACCTTCAACATTTGCGCCATTTGCATTTACCTGTGCTTCTTGCGCAGTATTTGTGGTTTGTGCATTGGCATCAATTGCAATTTCGCCATTGTTATTTTTAGTATTGTCAGCGCCATTTACTGATTGTGGTGCTGTTGTTTGATTTGGAAAAATTAAGGCAAGGATAATGCCATTTTCAGGCTTTGCATTATCTTTTGATTTTTCATCTTCTTTTTCAGATGAATTATCGGCGTCTTTATCTTTTGAAACTTCTTGTGGTTTTTCTTCTATTTTTTCGTTTGAAGTTTCTTTGTAAGATTCATCATTTGACGGTTTTTCCACATTTGCCGGTTTTTCTACATATGCTGGCTTTTCAACAAGGCGCGCAAAATTATCAATGCCTTGCATTTTTGCAAAATCATCGCTTTGCGCTTTATTGTTTCTAGCAGCATTTACCTGTGGCAAAGTTTCGCCCTTAAATTCATTTATATTCATGTTACCCAACACTTATTTCCCAAATTATTTTTCATGGGAATTATTATGCCAATTTACAAAGCAATATGCGTGCCGCGTCAAAAACCTACAATAATCCTTTAAAAACAGGGGTTAATCACTTGTTTACCACCTATTTTACCCATCAGTTTTTGCCCAATCATAACCCCAATAGGCACACTTTGCCGAGCGTGTTTCAATTTTTATTAAACTTTTAATAAAGCCCAATTTGATTATTTTACTTTTCGAAAAATAGTTTGGCGTATCATTTGCAATATATATTGTGGTGCAAAATGCCCACAAAAGCGTATGAGTAAAAAAACTAAATGTTTTCAATCGCTTGGGTGTGGTAGTGTGTGCCAAGAATGATGGCGCTAGGCAAAGATTGTAGTGCGAATTTTACCAATTAGGTAATTTTCACATTGTAATATGCGATTTAGCGCAATCAAAATAGGTTTTGGTTATTAAAGGCACGCATATGTCAATTAATTCGATTTTAAATATTGCGACATCTGGATTATGGGCCAGTCAATCGGGCATTAACAATGTCTCGCAGAATATCGCCAATGTTAATACTAAGGGTTATGTTCGCGTAGACCAAAACCAAAGTGCGGTAAGCTTAAATGGAAAAGGCGCGGGTGTTACCGCCGATTCATTAAGACGCGCGGCAAATAGTTTTTTTCAAGCGGCATCAATTCGTGCATCTGCTGATGCTGCCGCAAGTGGTATTCAATCAAATTATCTTGATCAAGTTCAATCGGCCTTTGGTGATCCATCGGGTGATTCATCAATCTTTGCGCGCATTGATGCGGCATTAGGAAGTTTTGAAACCGCAGTTTTAAACCCAGGTTCAATTTCGGTAAGACGCGATATAATAAATCAATTAAGCAGCGTCTTGAGCCAATTGGGTGCTGCATCTGGTCAAATCGATGAAACCCGCAAACAAATTGACAGCGATATAAGCGCAACTGTTGGCGATATTAATAGTCTTTTGGTTGATATTACCAAGGCAAATAATGAAATCACACGCGGCAATATCGCGGGTAATTCAACAGGCGCACAAGAGCGTCAAAGCCAATTAATCGATAAATTAAGCCAATTGATTGATATACGCGTTGATTATCAAGATGGCGGAACAGCTAATATATACACTTCTGACGGTGCATTTTTGGCGGGTATAACTGCATCTGAATTAGGTTATCAGCCATCTGGTGCGGCACAATCAACCTTTAATCCAATAACAGTTAAAGCAAGTGGTGACACAATTGTTCGCACTTTTGATAAATCAATCCAAAGCGGCAAATTGCGCGGCCTTCTTGATTTACGTAATCAAGATTTATCCCAAATTAGCGATAGTTTAGGTGAATTTGCGGGCAAATTAGCCGATGCAATAAATTCGCTTCATAATACTAATGCGGCCCTTCCTGCCATTGAATCTACAACAGGTTCGGATACCGGCCTTCTTGCGGGTGATGCGTTAAATTTCACGGGCAAAACCACAATCGGTATCGTTTCAAGCGATGGTAAATTACAAAGAAAAATCGATATTGATTTTAGCGCAGGCACAATAAGCGTAAATGGCGCAGCCTTTGGCGCAACAGGTGGAACAATTGGCGCATTTGTAACAAATCTGAATGCGGCGCTTGGCGGTATGGGTACGGCAAGTTTTGCCAATGGCAAATTAAGCATGAATAGCGCCACATCTGGAAATGGTTTTGTTTTTGATGAACCTGCAACTGGTGGCTCATTACGCGGTGATAATGCATTTTCACATTTCTTTGGCTTAAATAACCTTATAAATTCAAGTGAACCAACATCTTATTCAACCGGCTTAAGCGCAAGTGATGCGCATGGTTTTGCAGTTGGTTCAAAATTTAAAATGCGCCTTTCCGATGTAAGTGGGCAAATCATTGCCGATAGGGAAATCACAATACCTGCAGGCACAATGGGCGATATTGTTAATGCATTGAATGATCCAACAACTGGCTTTGGCATTTATGGAAATTATGCACTTGATAGTGCTGGCAAATTAAAATGGACGCCAACTGCATCATCTGAAGGTTTCACAATGAATATGACCCAAGATGTTGCGCCACGTGGCAATACATCACTTAGTTTGGGGCAGATTACAGGGCTTAATCAAGATAAGCGCTTTGGTCGTGCAAATGCATTGACAATTAATTCAAATATAAATGCCAACCCACGTTTGCTTGCATTGGCTGACCCTGATTTATCAACTGCGACAGTTGGTTCAGTTGCCGTTGGTTTGGCGGATTCAAAAGGTGCGCAAAAGCTTTTTAACGCAACTAAGGTTTCTGGATATTATGATTCAGCGCTTGGACTTGCTGGGCGTAAAATGACGCTTGGTGAATTTGCGTCAACATTGGCAGGTGATGTTGGAACACGCGCATCAACCGCAGAGGCGCAAAAAACGTCTTCTGTTGCTTTACAAACCGAAGCTGACACACGTCGCTCAAATATCGAAGGTGTAAATCTTGATGAGGAATTGGTGAAATTAACATCATACCAACAAGCCTATGCCGCATCGGCCCGCATGATTAAAGCGGCCGATGAAATGTATCAAACCCTTTTAGACGCAATTTAGAGGCGCAAAATGACAAGAGTTTCTTCTTTTACAGCTTTTCAAGCAGGTGTTTCAGGTATCCTTGATGGTCAATCAAAAATGGATAAAGCCCAAGCACAGGCATCAAGCCAAAAAAATGCGTGGGATTTAAAAGGCTATGGCCATAATGCCAAAAAATTGGTTGATACGCGCGCAATGATAAGCCGCATTGAATCACGCAATGAAGATTTGAAATCATTAGAGGTGCGTGCAACAGTTGAAGAAACCGCGCTTACATCATTCACAGAAGCAATTGATAATGCCCGCCAAGCATTGAACAATGCTTTGGCACAGCAAAATGGCGCAGGGTTAGATGCGGCTTTGGAATCTGCGCTTAATACTGCGATGACCGCCGCAAATTCAACATTTGCAGGGCAATCGATATTTGGTGGTGTAAATTCATATGATACGCCTGTTATCTATGCTAATTTGAATACATTGGCTGCGCAACCTGATACAAATTCAAATTTCAAAGATATGGGCGAAAACCGTGTTGTTACTTTGGATGAAGGGCGCACAATTGAAATTTCAAAAAGCGCAAAAGAAGTATTTCAACCTTTCATGGATTTTATGCGTAGCCTAAAAGTGTACGAAAATGCCAATGGCACTTTTGAAGGTAAATTAACGCCTGCGCAACAAACATGGCTTAAATCGCAATTGCCTGCGCTTGAAACCGTGCAAAATAATGCAATTGGCGTTGCTTCTTCGCAAGGTGTGACAGCAAAAGAAATAACCGATACTCTTTCGCGCAATGATGAAAAAGTTACACGCTTGAACGAAATTGTTGGCGATGTTGTAAATGTTGACCTTACAGAAGTTGCGGCACGTCTTTCTGCCGCGCAAACCCAATATCAGGCTTCGGCATCAATATTTGGGCAATTGAAGGGGATGAATTTACTTCAATATTTGCGCTAAATTTTGAAATTATTGCGGGCTTCTTTAACCAATGCGCGCACATAGCATTCATCATAATGATCATTCACAAGCCCCATTGCCTGCATGAAGGCATAGATTGTGGTTGGGCCAACAAATTTCCAACCGCGCTTTTTCAAATTCTTTGAAATTTTGGTTGAATTATCGCCAATTTGCGCGCTTTGGGGGGTGAAGTTTTCGGTGATTTGGTTTTCAAATTGCCAAAAATATTTGGCTAAAGAACCAAATTCTTTGACCATTTCTTGCGCGCGTTTGGCATTATTGATTGTCGCTTCGATTTTACCGCGATGCCTTACGATACCTGCGTCATTTAAAAGGCGCGCAATATCATTTTCGTCAAACTCTGCGACCTTGTTGAAATCAAAACCTGCAAAGGCTTTGCGAAAGTTTTCACGTTTTACCAAAATTGTGCGCCACGAAAGCCCTGATTGAAAACCTTCAAGGCAGATTTTTTCGAATAGGCGTATATCATCAATAACAGGGAAGCCCCATTCTGTATCGTGATAATGAATGTGCAAATCATCTGCTGCACCCCATTTACAACGTGCCTTGCCATCATCGCCTAAAATTACATTATTCATTGATTTTTCCTATTGTATGAAGCCAAGGCGTTCATCATTTTTATTGATAGAGATTTCATTTATTTCATAAGTCACAATATCATTTTGTACAAATGGATCTGATTTGACAATATTTTCAATTTCTTCGAAATCTGCATTATGGGCAATAATTGCGCCGCCCAAATTTGGTTTTAAACTACCAACAATAAGGAATTTACCACTTTCAAAACCATTTTTAATCCATGCATTATGGGCAGCCATATAATTTGGCGCTTGCGGCTTATTGGTTGAAAATTTAAGATAGATTACGAACATTTTTCCCCTCTTTTTCTATTGTTTCATCAATCCATGAACACGCGTCATCAACTTCGGCTTGAACGAAATTTTCATCATGAAATGCGTTTGCAATCACTGCCATTCCTTGGGTTCGCATAAGTAGGTGCAGGGCATATTTATTGGCATTTTCAAAAATCCCAATTTCATTAAATTGGCGCATCATCCATGTTTGGAAAAGCACGAATAATTCATTGGCATCATTTTTTGCCTTATGATTTAGCTTTGATAATTCAGTGCATAATGTCCCAACAGGGCAGCCAAATTCCATTATTTTTGCTTGATTGCGAATTAGGATTTTTACAAAAGTCTTTAAACGCATAGCAGGATTTTGATTTTCCAAATCCCAATTATCGACCATGTTTTGCGTGTTTATCAATCTTTGCTTTATTACCGCATCAAGAATTTCATCCTTGGTTTTAAAATGATGGTAAAAATTACCACGTGAAATATTCAAACTTGCCGCAATATCGGCAAAGGAGGTGTTTTCAAAGCCGTTTTCGTAGAAAAACTTGTCGGCAATATTGATAATTTTTTCGCGTGTATTCATGGTGTTTCGACAATTAGGACAATTGTCCTAATTTTGCAAGTGTGAAATTGCTTATTTGAAAAAAATAATGTAATGGCGCATTTTTAAATTTTGCTTTGGGCCTTGAACCCATTGGAGGATGAAGTGATAGATATTTTAAATGCGCCAGATTTGGGCGCAAATTTTGACATTCCAAAAATAGATTTAGGCTTTGATAAACCACGCGATAAAACCCGCGTTGTGGTTGCAATGTCAGGCGGCGTGGATTCAAGTGTTTGTGCGGCATTGGTTAAACTATCAGGCTATGAAACCATTGGTATAACCCTTCAACTTTATGATCATGGTGCGGCAATTAAGAAGAAAAACGCATGCTGCGCAGGTCAGGATATTTATGATGCCAAAATAATTGCCGACCAATTGGGCTTCCCGCATTACACACTTGATTATGAAAGCAAGTTCAAACAATCAGTAATCGAAAATTTTGACGATACTTATATGCAAGGGGCAACGCCAATTCCGTGTGTGCGTTGCAATCAATCAGTGAAATTCCGTGATTTATTGGAAATGGCACGTGGTCTTGGCGCTGATTGTATGGTGACGGGGCATTATGTGGCGCGGGTTGGCGGTGTTCAAA
>JAPUEP010000166.1 GCA_027492515.1 Hyphomonadaceae bacterium | reverse complement strand
TGAAGATAATGAATTAGAAGCGCTTGGAATTGATAAGCCGAATGGTTCCATTATTAGCTGTTCTATATAAATAGTAATTCAAAAAAAGCCCCGAATAATCGGGGCTTTTCCTTTATTAGAATTGCTTTTTAATTCCTATTTGAACACTTTGATCCGAACCTGATTCATTAGTTTGGTGGTTCTGATATTCAAGCCTTATTGATAAATCATCACCAAATAATATCTCAGTTCCAAAGCCTAATAAGAATTGCGATCTAGAAATTCCAGTAAGTGGAATTGAGCTTTGTGGTCCAGAAATCTGGTCGTAATAAACAACGCGAGCATCTGTATTTTGTTCCAAATCATATTGATATTCAAATCTAAACATTGGCAAAACTTGACCCCAATCACGATTAATCTGTGTTGTGTATCTTGTACCCAATGTTAGTGAAGAGAAATCAATTTTCTGGTCATAATATTTTAGATCAAAAATCGAACCACTTTTTTCAACATAAGCATCAAGCGTAGCACGTGTTAAATCAAGGCGTGTATAAGGCGTGAATTGCCAATTTCCTTTATCAATATCCGCGCCCGCTGAAACCGATGCTATATATTGATTACCAGAACGATTTGATTTGATGATTGAACCATTTGAGGTCACATATCTATCGATATCAAAGTCCAAAGTCTGATAACCACCAAGCCAATCAATATAGAATATTTTTCCTAATTTATGGCTTCCGTATAAAGCGATTGTTTTTGCTTCACCGCGAGTTTTAGAGCCATTGGTTCCAATGTCTGTATTATCGTGACCGAAACCAAAACCAAAGCCTGCGGCAAAATCATTGTTAAATCGACGGTCGGCACCAAATGAGATACCTTCTGATTTAAACTCTTGCTTGTTCGCGCCTGCAATGCCTAAATCGTCACCAAATCTGATATTACCATTTGCCCAAACTGACCAACTTGATGTTGAGCCATCAGCGCCACCTTGGTTTTTATCATTTGATGATTTTTTAGAATTCCCAGCATCATTCGCAGAATAAGAATTAGAAACTGCTTTCTGACAACCAGAATTATTCAATACCGCAACAGGCGTAAAGCAATATCTATTCGAACTTAGGCTTAGTGAATTATCAAAACCGCCGCTGCCTGAATTATGTAATTTTTCAAGCCTTGAGGTAAAGTTATTGATTTGCACCGAACCAAAGCGTTTTGTCGAACTTGTTTGCGCTTGTACGATTGCACGAACCTGAGCGTCATTCACAGGATTTGGCCTTGCGATAACGTCCATATTATATGTCACACTTGCACTTGCTTGTGTGCCACCTGAGCTATCAGTTACAGTAAGCGTAAAGTTTGCTGCACCAGAAGAATTTGGGGCCCCACTAATTACGCCGCTTGTAGCATTTAATGACAATCCACTTGGTAATGCACCCGAAGTAATTGCAAAGCTATAAGGGGCAACACCACCTGAAACACTTATGGTTTGATTATAATCAATCCCTTGCGCCCCATTTGGTAGCGAAGTTGGAGTTATAGTTAGGGTTGCGACACCAATGTTAATTGTCAAATTAGCAGTACCAGTTTGACCATTTGCATCGCGTGCCAAAATCGCAAAATTAAATGCGCCAACCCGTGTAGGTGTTCCAGTTATTTGGCCACCAGTTGAAAGCGCTAATCCAGTTGGTAATGCACCACTTGAAACGCTGTAAGTATATGGGCCAATACCACCAGATGCACTTAAAGTAGCAGAATATGCACTTCCAGATACACCCGCAGCAGGGCTTGTTGGCGTTATTGCAATTGTTGGTGCAGCAACGTTCAAAGTATAATTATTTTGAACAGAGAATGGTGCACCACTTCCAGTCGAGCCTGTATCAGTTGATTTAATCGCAAAGCTGAAGCTTCCGCTTTGTGTTGAACTTCCTGATAATAGACCATTACTTGAATTTAGGCTTATCCCATTTGGCAATGTTCCAATTACGGAATATTGATAAGGACCAATACCACCACTTGTTGCAAAGCTTTGTGAATAAGGGCTTGCATAAGTGGCATTCAAACCACCAGCGCTTGGCGATAATACAAGGTCAGGCGCACCAATATTTAATGTAAAGTTTTGTGAAACATTAAACGGACCATTGCCTGTTGAACTATCACTTCCGCTAACACCAATTGTGAAACTACCTTGTGCGCTTGGTTTACCGCTGATTGTTACACTATCGATAGTAGATGCAGTTTGCGCAAGGCCAGCAGGTAATCCAGTAATTGAATAATTATTATATGGCCCAAATCCACCCGCAAAGTTGAAAGTTTGCGTATAATTTTGACCAACATTTACACTTAACGCGCCACCCGCACTAATTGTTAGCGTTGGATTGGTAACATTAATGTTTACAGTCGCACTACTAGAAGTTCCAGTATTGTTTGACGCACTATAGCTAAAGCTATCTGCACCCGCATAACCTTGATTAGGTGTATATGTTATACTTGTACCACTTACTTGTGCACTTCCATGCGTTGGTGGAGTAACAATCGAAACACTTGATGCTGCGCCGCCACTTAAATTAAGGCTTATGTTATTTGCATTGCTGCCATATCCTACACTTTGTGTGACATTGCCAACGATTGGTGCCTGTTCAAGAATTTGAAGGTTAAATACCCTTGAAGCAGAGTATGGCCCCGTTCCTGTACTATTATCTCTCGCATTAATTGTGAAAGTGAAGGTTCCAAAATTTGTTGGTGTTCCTGATAATGTTCCGCTTTTTGAAAGTACTACGCCAGTTGGTAAAGCACCCGCACTTACTGAATAAACATAAGGCGCAGTACCACCAGTCGCAGAATTAATCGCAGAACTATAAGCTTGATGTTGTGTACCAACTGGCAAAGTAGTTGCCGGAAGAACAATAGTTGGTGCAGCAATGTTAATTGAATAAGATTGGCTTGCACTAAAGTTACTTTCGTCAGTTGCACTTATTGTGAAATTAAAATTACCACCTTCTGTTGGAATACCACTTAATACACCCGCACTTGATAGCGTTAATCCATTCGGAATAGTGCCAGCTGTACGTGTATAATAATATGTACCAATCCCACCACTTGCACTTATGGTTTGCGAATAGCTTGCCGCAACTGCACCATTTGGAAGGCTTGCAGGGGTAATTGTAATTGTTGGCGCATCTACATTAAGGACAAACGCCTGCCCTATTGTATATGGCCCATTTCCAGTTGAACTATCAGTAGCAGAAACATTAAGATTAAATGCGCCTGAAACTAATGGAACACCAGAAATTGTAACACTATTTGCAGTATTTCCCGTAATGCTTAGACCAGTTGGCAAGTTTGAAACTTGATAAGATGACCAAGGTTGCGCACCGCCGTTAAAAGTAAAGGTTTGGCTATAATTAGTGCCGGCAGTTGCAGTGAACGCACCACTTGGTGTGATTGTAATCACTGGATCTGCAACATTAATTGTAACTAATGCTGGCGCAGATGTGCCACTTGTGTTTGTGGCCGTATAGGTAAAGCTATCGGGGCCCGCATAATTGGTTGTTGGCGTATATGTAATACTTGTTCCAGAAACTGAAACTGTGCCATGCGATGGATTAGTTGCAACCGCAACACTTGCAGGTGTGCCAGCGTTTATATTTAATGTAACATTATTATTGCTACTATTATATCCAACATTAGAAGTAACAGGATTAGCAAATGGAACCATATCAATAACTTCTATTGAATATGATTGAAGCCCTATATATGGCCCTGTTCCTGTGCTGCTATCGCTTGCCATAATATCAAAATTAAATATTCCCATTGACGTAGGCGTACCAGTGATAGCACCAGTCGAAGAATTCAAATTCAAACCAAATGGAAGACCACCAGAAGATATAGTATATGAATATGGCGACGTGCCACCAGTAGCAACCGTAATACCATCTGAATATGCCGTATTTAACGTAGCTTGAGAAAGTGTTTTTGAAGGCAAACTAATAGTTGGCGCAGCAATTGTTAGCGAATATGCACGGCTGCCTGTAAATGGCCCTGGTGCACCGCTATTATCAGTTGCATCAATTGTGAAATTAAATGTTCCACCAGCAGTAGGTGTTCCTGATAAAATACCGCCAGATGACAAAGTAATTCCCGCTGGCAATGAACCTGCGCTAATTGAATATGAATATGGCGAAGTTCCACCAGATGCCGAAATAGTCTGACTATAGGCAACACCAACAGTTCCGTTCGGAACAGATGTTGGCGTAATACTAACTGGAATATCGTCATTAGTAATAGTCACCTGACCAGCAGAATCAGCAATTGTTGCATTAGTCGCGCCTGAAAGATTAACTAAAAAAGTCTCATTAGCTTCTGGGGTTGTTTCGCCTAGCACAGGGACATTTATAGTCTTTGTAGTATCACCAGCAGCGAAAGTAAGTGTTCCCGATGTACTTGTATAATCACTTCCTGAAGTTGCAGTGCCATTAGCAGTGGCAAAATTTACTGTAATGGTTTGGCCACTCGCCGCAGAAAGCGACACATTAAGTGTTGCATTAGAAGTGCCGCTATCCCCTTCAGTTAATGTAACATCATTAATAGAAATTGATGGAAGCGGATCATCATTAGTAATTGTTCCAACACCTTGGCCATCAACGACAACCGAATTAACAACTCCTGTTACATTAACAAAGAAAGTCTCTGTAGGTTCGTTTAATATATCACCGTTAACTTGGACAGTGAAAGAATATGTACTACTTCCCGCAGGAATAGTTTGCGATGTCAAACTCTGGGCAGCATAGTCAGAACCTGATGTGGCAGTACCATTTGCGGTTGCAATATTAAACGTCACACCACCAGCAGGCGCAGGCGCACTTAACGAAACCGTAAATGTTGCATTCGTCGTTCCAGAATTACCTTCTGATAATGTAACATCATTGATTGTAAGATTTGGAAGGTCGTCATTTAGGATGTTGCCAGTAGCAGAGTTTGGCGCGCCGACGGTGTAACCTGTACCTGCATTTAATGTAATGCTTACAGTTTCATCACTTTCTATGGCAGCATCAGCAGTAGGATTTACCGTGATTGTGCCAGTTGTGCTTCCAGTTGCAATAACTAGTGGCGATGTAACCGCCGCATAATCCGTACCAGAAGTAGCCGTGCCACCTGTAGTGTAGTTTACACTTATAGGATTAAATGCGGCTTGATTTAAGGTTACAGTATATACAAGGTTTGGTGCACCATCTTCTGCAACCGATGCAGGTGATACTGCAATCGTAGCACTCGGAACATCATCATTCAAAATTGTTCCAACTGCACTTGAAGGCGCGCCAACAATATAGCCACTTCCTGCATCAACAACTAAAGTTACTGTTTCATCTGGCTCAACTGTACCGTCAACCGTTGGGTTAATTGTTACAGTCGCAGTTGTTGAATTGGCAGGAATTGTAACTGTTGCAACATTACCTGTAAAATCTGTACCAGCGGTTGCGGTGCCGGTTGTTGTTAAATTAACTGTCAGCGGAGATGCACTACTTATTGAGCGCGTAACTGTATATGTTAAATTTGTTGCACCATCCTCACTAACGCTTGAAGGTGAAACGGCTATAGATACAGTTGGTAAGCTTGAAACATTAAGCGTATAATTTTCAACTTCAAAATATTGCCCCGGCCCCGTACTAGAATCAGTTACACGAATTGTTACAGGATATGAGCCAAGCGCCGCACTTGTTGTACCACTTATAACACCAGCAGAAGACATACTAATTCCCGCTGGGAATGAGCCTGTTTCTAGCAAATAAGAATATGGCGCAATACCACCAGAAGTTGATAATGTTTGAGAGAAGGCAACACCCTGCCCTGCCGTGCCTGACGGGGTATCAAGTGTAAGCGTTGGGTTTGCCATAAAGTCACTATAGCCTCTATCTGTATAGGCATTTGTGGAATCTGTAGAGCGAATTGTAAATGAATATAAAGCACGTTCGGTTGGGATACCTGAAATAACGCCTGATGGACTTAGGCTAAGACCCGCAGTAAGCGCGCCCCCAACAACGGAATAAGTATATGGCCCTGTTCCGCCTGTAGATGTCAAAGTTTGGTTAAACGAAGCACCAGTTTTTATAGTTGGCAGAGTTGTAGGAGAGACAACAATAGATGAAGTCGGGGGAGTTATTGTAATATTAATCGTGATACGGTCTTCGTTTTGATCTTCAATTTGAAAACTATCGCTCGTTGCACTATCGCCATTGTGATTATATGTAACAAATTGCGTACCTGGTCCTGACTGTAAGCCAATTATATAATTTCCATGCTGCGGAGCAAGGTCGTTTGGATCGTATCCGCCGACACCAATATTCCAAGGGCCATCGCAATTTGTAACATCAATCATTACCGAACTGCCCCGAACCACTGTTGCGTTTAGCGTTGGGCAGTAAATGGAAGTTCCACCTGCTGCATACGCTTTAAAAGGTGCAATTATTGATAAAGTTAATACAAACAAGAAAATTGAAACCAACCTTATGAAGGTACGATTGATTACGCCGATTGTCATTTAAAGTCCCCAATCCACTTAGCGTTTCTCACGCTTTACGCGGCTTAATAATTTATTAATGCAATTCCATAAATTAAATACATATTTTAAGCAACTGATTTTTTGTAGTTTTTTAAATATTGAAAGCGCTTTCAATAAAAATATATATAAAATACAACATTTTAGTGCATCAAAAAAAATATTTTATACCGATAAGTAAGATAGGTGGTAATATTTCTAAAAATGGCGTTTAAAAATTTTATACTTGATAACAAGGAATAAATTCGCCATACAAATTAGATGAATAAACATACAAATATCAGCTTTGAAGAAATGCAAAAAAATGCCACAGAGGCAACGATTTTGCTTAAATCAATGGCGAATGAAACACGACTTATGATTTTGTGCCAATTAGTTGATGGCGAAAAATCTGTTACAAGCCTTATGGAAAAAGTGCATTTAAGCCAATCTGCATTATCGCAACATCTTGCGATTTTAAGGCGTGAGCGTCTAGTAAGCACTAGGCGGGATGCACAATTGGTTTTCTATTCTTTGAATTCCTCAAACGCCATGGCGATATTGGTGGCCTTGGACAAAATATATTGTAATCCATAAAAACATTGAATTTTAAACGAATAAAAGCCCTGAAGATTTCAGGGCTTTTTCCATGAAAAAAGCCCGCACGAAGCGGGCTTTATGGCGGACAGGGTGGGATTCGAACCCACGGTAGACTTCCACCTACGACGGTTTTCAAGACCGTTGCCTTAAACCGGACTCGGCCACCTGTCCATAAAGGGTGAAATAAAGAAACTTACAAAAGAAGCAAGCCCTTAAAACATATTTTTACTGCATATTACAGAATAATTACATTTAAAAAAGTGGCGGCAACCCGAAGGTCACCGCCAAATCAGAGGCACTATAGAGACAATTAATCGATATTGCGTTTGTAAGTTTCAGGCAAGAATAACATGCCAAGAACTAGTGTTACGCCAGCAATAACGATTGGATACCAAAGGCCATAGAAAATATCGCCTTTAGATGCCACCATCGCAAAGGCGATAGTTGGCAAGAATCCGCCGAACCAACCATTACCAATATGATATGGCAATGACATAGAGGTATAGCGAATACGGGTTGGGAACAATTCAACAAGTAATGCTGCGATTGGACCATAAACCATAGTTACAAGAATTACCAAATAAGCAAGGATTGCAATTACTAATGCACTATTAGTAGAAGCAGGGTCTGCTTTGTCAGGATATCCAGCAGCTTTAAGACCAGCTTTAACATCTTTTTGGAACTTCTCGATTGCTGCTTTTTTGGCATCGCCAGTTAAAGCAGGATCTTTTGCATTTGGTGCCGCAATTACTGTTTCACCAATTTTAACAGAAGCAATTGTACCAGGTGCTGCATCAGTTTGTGCATAGCTTACGCCGCCTTTTGCCAAAAAGTTTTTAGCAATATCGCATGAGTTTTTGTCAAACTTGTTTTTGCCAACTGGGTCAAACTGAACTGAACATTCTGATTTATCAACAGACACAGAAACCGGTGAATTTGCCAAAGCTTTTGCCAAAGCAGGGTTAGCTGCATTAGTTAAAGAGTGGAAAACTGGGAAATAAGTGAAAGTTGCAAGTGCAAGGCCAACCATAATAATTGGTTTACGACCAATTTTATCAGACAACCAACCAAACAATACGAAGAATGGTGTACCGATAGCAAGTGAAATTGCAATCATATAGTTTGCAGTCAATGATTCAACTTTAAGCATTTTTTCCAAGAAGAATAATGCATAGAATTGACCAGTGTACCAAACTACTGCTTGACCAGCTACTGCGCCAAATAAGCAGATGAATACATATTTCAAGTTGCCCCATTTACCAAAAGCTTCTTTTAAAGGTGCTTTTGAAACTGTGCCCTCTTCTTTCATCAATTGGTACACTGGGCTTTCGTTTAATTTCAAACGAATAACCATAGATACACCAAGCAAAAGAATAGATACTAGGAATGGAATACGCCAGCCCCAAGCCTCGAAAGCTTCTTTTGGCATTGCTTGTTTACAAAGAATAACAACCAATAATGCAGCAAATAGACCAAATGTAGCAGTGGTTTGAATCCATGAAGTATACAAACCACGTTTATTATTTGGCGCATGCTCTGCCACATAAGTTGCTGCACCACCATATTCGCCGCCCAATGCAAGACCTTGAACAAGGCGCATAAGGATAAGAATGATTGGTGCCGCAATACCGATTGTTTTATAACTTGGAAGAACACCCACACCAAAAGTAGCAAGACCCATAAGACCCATTGTTACTAAGAATGTGTATTTACGACCAACCAAATCGCCTAAGCGACCGAAGACAACCGCACCAAATGGGCGAACTGCGAAGCCTGCTGCGAACGCAGCCAATGCGAAAATGAAACCTGTGCCAGGATCCACAGCAGAGAAGAAATTAGCGGTAATTTGCGAAGCAAGCAAACCATATAGATAAAAATCATACCACTCAAAAACTGTGCCAAGCGAACTTGCGCCGATGACCATTTTTTCGTCATGCGTCGCTTTGTGGTGCTTTGGCAAACCATCAATATCAGACATTATACTCTCCCTTTTAATTATTAAAACGAATATTTAGCGGCAAATTCGATACGGTTTAAAGATCCATCAAGACCATTAACCAATTCGCGTTTACCAAGACGATATTCGACCCCCAAATCGATACCTTTTACTGGCGAATAGAAGATATTCGCAGCAATTGATTGTGATTTTTTAGTGTATGTATTGAACGCACCAGTCACAAAACCTGCAGGATAATCAGCAGATTGATATGAACCCATCAAATTCATACGTGTCATTGGATTAATCATGAAACGTACTGAACCAGTTGCCGCAAAATTATTCACTTTGAACAAGCTATTATTTGCGTAAATTGCATCTGGAACCATGTTCAAACCAACATAACGACCAATGCCATTACCTGCGGTTACCATAAAGCGAACGTCATTTGTTTTCTTTTCGCCAAATGGAATTTTACCTGCAACGCTAATGCCTGTTCCTGTGTCTTTCGCAGTTACAACACCGTTATTAACCGCCAATTCACGAACAAGACCAGCGACAGAGAATTCACCAACTTTAGTGTTAAACTGAAGACGTGCAGCCAAATCAGGCAATCTATCATCATCATTTTCAGTTAAAGTTGGGCTTCCAGAAACCGCAGATGCAGTTTCAGAGTTTTCAAGCGCAATGTTGAAAGTTGTGATAGGTGAAATCTTTTTTGTATAACGAACCAAAGGTTGACGTGCGAACACTGTACCTTCTGTTACGCCAACGAAATCAGTAGATTCAGGCAATGCACCAGTATATTGGAATGTTGTCCAATCTTGACCAATTGTTAGGCCGTCTAATTGAACATAAGCACGACGAACAGCCATATTATAACCATTTGTTGTGCGTTCAGAACCAGCGCCAGCAGTTGTTTGGAAATCAGCCTCGATATAACCTTTTACTGTATGACCAGCCACATCAGTAGTTAGATTTGTCCAAAGGCGTGTTTGTTTTGCCGAAGCATCAAATACGCGCGAACCACGACCAGTTCCAGTTGGAATTTGACCTGGCAAATAGAAATCACGGCC
>JAPUEP010000165.1 GCA_027492515.1 Hyphomonadaceae bacterium | reverse complement strand
AACAGTAGTATTACCTACTCTGAAACCTTCAGCAGGTGCAGCAGCAGGTGCGGCAGCGGCAGGTGCAGGTGTTGATTTTGCTTTAGCAAGTTCTGCTTTTAATGCATCCATAGATGCTTCAAGTTGTTTTAAACGAGCTTCTAATTGCGCGGTGTCTGCTGATTGCGCCATTGCACTTTGTGGTGCACATAGCGGCAAAGCAATTGCCATCGCAGTAGTAGCTAAAAGAACAACATTTTTACGTGTCGAAATTTTCATCCTAATTAATCTCCCCTTGCGTATATCGTTTGTAACATTCAGACAAAGCCGTGCCCCAAATCGACAAAATTTCGCGTTTGGATGTTTGCGGGAAGTTTAACAAATTCGTAAGATAGACCTTGGTATTATGAACTTTTGTATAGCTGTCATGAATTATTGCAATGCACAAATATTTGTGCGGCGCACTAATTGAATTGATTTAATGTATTAATTCAATAACTTAAAGAGCACATAAGTCATTTTTTTATATTTGAATTTTATAAGTCACTAAAGTAGTGATGATAAAGCATTTACATTCTGTTTTTTTTGAACAATAGTTATCTTGTGAGATAAATATAAATCGGGGGTTACTTTGACAAAGCGCATTCTTATTGTTGATGACCACCCATTATTCCGCCAAGCACTTGTAATGGCGACAAATAATGTGGCTGCTGACGCGCAAATTACGCAAGCAGGGAACTTGGAGGCGGCGGTAAATGCTGTTTATGAAAACTCTGACTTTTCATTAATTCTTTTAGATTTGAAAATTCCGGGGGCAAATGGTTATTCGGGTGTTGCACTTATACATTCTGAAGCGCCAAATTCGCCAATACTTGTTATCTCTAGCGCCGAACCTGCAAAAGCAGCGACAGAGGCAAAAAGATTTGGTGCAATTGGTTTTATTTCAAAAGACAATGATCTTGGTGCAATCGAACTTGCCATTAAAGATGCATTGGACGGTAAATTTAACCAATCAGCTTCAGATAATAATTATTCAATTGATGCCGAAGTTGATGATATGGCGCAAAAAGTTGCATCGCTTACACCAATGCAATTACGTGTTTTATTGGGCGTATTAAGTGGGCGACTTAACAAACAAATAGCCTATGATTTAGGTATTAGTGAGGCAACAGTTAAAGCGCACCTAACGGCAATATTTAAAAAGCTTGATGTAGGAAACAGAACACAGGCCGCGCTTGCAGCACGTGCCTTAGGCATTGGTTCTTAGGTTTTTGCTAATCCAATTAAGCAATACTTCTTGCGCCAATGGCTTGCGTAAGATTTCGATGTCATCATAATCAAGACCTGATGTGAATTCATCAATTGTATTTGCCGTTATAATTGCAATTTTGGCAGTTTCATTATCTGATTTAATTGCATGCGCCAAATCAAAACCGTTCGGCCCAGAACCAAAATCATAATCTAAGAAATATGCATCATATCGCGCATTATCTGCAACGGCATCATGATATTTATGATAAGTTTTTACCTTATGCCCTAATTGGCACATTAGCGTTTCCATTGCCTCAGCAACAATCATATCATCATCAACAATCATGAATGACATTGGTTTTACATCATCATGTTTTTCATCAATTATAATTTCTTTATCGGCATTTTCATTTTCTATTTCTGACGCTTTTATAATATCAGTTTTACCAATAATAATTTCCTTATAAGGAAGTGAAACACTAAAACGACTTCCCTTTCCTTCATTGCTTTTAAGATTGATATTAGCGCCCAATAATCTTGCGGTTCTTTCTACAATAGATAGACCAAGGCCAATTCCACCCTCCTCATTACTTTCTAAGCGTTCAAATTCTTGAAAGATTTTTTCTTGTTTTTCGGTTGGAATACCGGGTCCTGTATCGTAAACTTCAACTATAATTTTATTATTTTGTTTTCTGATACCAACCAGAACACCACCTTTTGTATATCTAATTGCATTTGAAATTAAGTTTTGCACTATTGAACGCAATAAAGTTGGGTCTGTATCAACAATGGCATCAATACCAGCAAATCGAATTTCCAATCCTTTTTCTAATGCTTGTGGCCTAAAAATTTCAACAACTTCGGCAATTTTTGCTTTAATTGGAAATTCTCTTACTTGTGGAACAACGCCACCTGCATCAAGTTTTGATATATCAAGTAATCTTCTAAGAAGTTTTTCACCTGCTTCAATTGATTGATCAACCTTGTTTAATAATTGCTGTTTTTCTTCTGGAATTTGTCTTGAAAGGGCTGCAGCAAAAAGCCTTGCAGCATGAAGTGGTTGCAATAAATCGTGGCTTGCGGCGGCCAAAAACCTCGTTTTATCTGCGGTGGCTTGTGCAAGTGCACGATTTGCACGTGATAATTCTGATGTTCGTTGCCCAACCCTAATTTCAAGCTCTGTACGCGCTTTTTCAAGGCCGATACGCGCTTTCGCTTCATTGGTAATATCTGTGAAACACATCACATATCCGCCGCCCGGCATTGGACCACCAACGGTTTTGAAGACGCGTCCATCTTCGCGGACACGCTCGAAAGAGTGCCGGTTTCTTCTGCGCATATGATTAAGTCTGCGTTCAACGTGATTCTCAACTTCCCCGGGGCCGCATTCACCGCGTAGGGCATTATATCTGATTAATTCGGCAACTGGTGCACCAACCCTTACCATGCCTGGGGGATAATTAAATAAATCAAGATACCTGCTATTCCATGCAACGAGGTTTAGATTTCTATCAACCACACTTACACCAGGGTCGATATGCTCAAGGGTTGCGGCCAACAAATCTTTCGAAAACTGAAGGCTTTGCCCCGTATGATCAAGCATTTGCGTAATATCTGAAATCGTGATGCTAGAACCAGATAATGCCGATGACATAAGCGCGCGCGCAGATGGTGCGCCAATAACACTTGCAATCATACGCTCCGCAGAACGTGCCATAACCCTATCGATTGGCAAATTAAGCGGGTTTATTTCATTATCAGTGTTTTTAATTAATTTGGTTTGCGCCTGTTCTTTGCCAACAAAACGACCAACCAAATCAATTAATTCGCCAACACTTGTAACCTGTTGCACCGAAACTTTACGTCCCAATTTGAATGGGAATTTGGCGGGGTTAAAGCGCCTTGCGGCAACCATTGTGTGAACAGTAAGATTTAACCCAATACTCCAAATTGTGCCGTGTGAAATTGGACTTAGGCCACCGATATTTAGCAATGCAGACGGGTCAAGCAATGTGCCATGTAATGGCAATAATAAATTATCATCAATAATATTCGGTATAAGTAATGTATATGCCCATACCAAAAGCCCTGTCATTAATCCTGCCTTTGCCGCCACGGGGTCACGGTTTGGGCTATAGACAGACATGATTAAAGCTGGCGCAAATTGTGCAACCGCCGCAAAAGCAATTAGACCAATTGATGCAAGCCTCTCACCAGCGGGGATTTTTGTTGCATAAAGAAATGCCACACTCATAAGTGCAACAATCATTATTCTGCGCACAAAAAGCATTACTTGACCAAAATTGGTGTTTTTTGACCATTTGGTATTTTGCATCAATAATGGTGCAATCAAATCGTTTGAAACCATCGTTGAAAGCGCAATAGTTTCAACAATAACCATACCAGTTGCCGCCGAAAAACCGCCAAGAAATACAACTAACGCAAGTAATGTATGCTGTTTTTGAAGGGCAATATCGATAACTAAAAGGTCGGCACGAAAGCCATTTGGCAAAATCGCAAAACTTGCAATCGCAATCGGAAGCGCGATAATTGTTGTAGTTAAAAGATACCCAACAAAAGGCCACCTTGCCTTTCTTATATCATCGGCCCCACTTGCCTGAATGATTCCAACATAAAATTGGCGCGGCAAACAAATCACGGCAATCGATGCAAGAAAGCCAAGAACAAAGAAATCAATATTGATTTTACGTGGATTAAAATTGGCAATTATTCGCTCTATACCATAATTTTGGGCTTCTGTGGGGGCGGAAAAAAATGCAATTATTGCAAATAATCCAATCGCAAGAAACGCAATTAATTTAACAATGGATTCAGCGGCAATCGCAAACAAAACCCCATCATTTCGACTTGCAACTTCATAAGAGCGTGTACCAAACAACATTGCAAAGACGCCCAATGTAAGGGCAGTTAATGCCATTGGCCCTGTTGGATCACTTTCATGCGCAAGCCTTACAAAACTTGAACCAACCGAGCGTAATTGTAGCGCAAGATATGGAACAGTCCCCAAAAGTGCCAATAAAGTTACAAGTGCTGCAACACCGCGTGAATTTGAATATCTTGAACCAATGAAATGCGAAATTGATGTTGCGCCTTCTTGTTTTACCGCCTCAACCAATCTTTCAAGAAAATTTGAACCAAAAACAAAAAGCAAAATTGGCCCCAAATAAATTGGCAAATATGGCCAACCTTCGGCAAAGGCCGTTCCAACCGCACCAAAAAAAGTCCAAGATGTACAATATACGGCAAGGGCAAGACTATAAGCATAAGTGCGGGTCTTTGGCTTGAACATTACCGAACCAAAACCTTTGCCGCCATTTTCCTTGGCCCAATTTGCAAGCACGAATAATAAACTCGCGTAAAGACCTGCTACGATAAATACTGTTGCACCTGGCATCATAACCACACTTTTTATTGAAATTTAATTTTGTAGAAAATAAAAATAAAGGCAAGTAAGTTTTACAAATACGACCTTAGCCTAATATATGAAGCGTGCCAAATTTGTTATTTAAAAACCCGACAAGGGGAATTTTACAATGGCAGACAAATATGACCTAGTATACCAAGAAAGCGTAAATAATCCATCTGCTTTCTGGTTGAAGGCGGCACAAGGCATTGATTGGGTAAAAGAACCACAAACTGGGCATGATGGTAATGCATGGTTTCCTGATGGCGAACTTAACACATGCTATAACGCCATCGACCGCCATGTAGAGGCAGGTCGCGGCAATAATGTTGCTCTAATCTATGACAGCCCTGTAACTAATACGATTAAAAAATATAGTTTCTTTGATTTATTAGAGCGCGTTTCAAAAACTGCGGGCATGCTTGCCGCTAATGGCGTTAAAAAAGGCGACCGTGTAATTATTTATATGCCAATGGTGCCAGAGGCGATTTTTGGCATGCTTGCATGCGCGCGTTTGGGTGCTATTCACTCTGTCGTATTTGGTGGGTTTGCCCCTGCAGAACTTGCAAAGCGTATTGATGACGCAAAGCCTAGCCTAATTCTTACGGCTTCGTGCGGTATAGAACCTGGTCGTTTGGTTGAATATAAACCACTTCTTGATAATGCGCGCCACCTTGCCGAACATAAGGTTGATAAAGCAATTGTTTTACAACGCGAAGTTCACCCCGCACATCTTGATGCCCAAAGTGATTTGAATTGGGCACATGAATATAATAAAGCGGCCCCGCATAATTGTGTAACAGTTAAATCAACCGACCCACTATATATTTTATATACTTCTGGAACAACAGGAATTCCAAAAGGCGTTGTTCGCGATAATGGTGGTCATGCGGTTGCCCTTAATTGGTCAATGGAAAATGTTTATGGAATGCAACCAAATGAATCATTTTGGGCGGCATCTGATATTGGTTGGGTTGTTGGGCACTCATACATTGTTTATGGCCCATTAATTCGTGGTTGCAGCACAATCGTATTCGAAGGAAAGCCAGTAGGAACACCAAATGCAGGAACATTCTGGCGTATAATTCGTGATTATAATGTTGATGTATTCTTTACCGCACCAACGGCAATTCGTGCCGTTCGCCGTGATGATCCAGATGGTAGCTTTATTGCAAATGAAGGTATTGGCAAATTACGTGCCCTGTTCCTTGCGGGTGAACGCGCTGACCCTGAAACGGTTAAATGGGCACAAGAACATCTTAAAAAACCTGTTATTGACCATTGGTGGCAAACAGAAATTGGTTGGCCTGCTATGGCAACATGTTTGGGGCTTGGACGAACCGAAACTTTAGCGGGTTCTGCGGGGCATCCAGTACCCGGCTTTATCATCAAAGTTCTTGATGAAGACCATAATGAATTAGCCGCCGATGAAATCGGTGAAATTGCAATTAAAATGCCAATGCCGCCGGGATGCTTGCCAACCCTTTGGCAACGCCATGACCATTTTGTTGCTTCATATCTTGAACGTCACCCAGGATTTTATACTGCAGGTGATGCGGGAACAATTGATACAAATGGCCGCGTTCATGTCATGAGCCGTATCGACGACATCATCAATGTTGCAGGTCATCGCCTATCAACTGGTCAAATGGAACAAGTTGTGGCGCAGCACCCTGCGGTTGCTGAATGTGCAGTTATTGGTGTGCCTGATGAATTAAAAGGTGAGCATCCTTTGGCCTTTGTTGTTCTTAAAAATGGTCATTATGTCGAACCTGGTGTTTTAGTTCACGAATTAATCGCTGCTGTTCGTAAAGAAATTGGCCCTGTTGCGGCATTTAAGGATGCGCATGTTGTCGAAAAACTTCCAAAAACACGCTCTGGAAAAATATTACGTGCAACTATGCGTAAGATTGCATCTGGTGAAAATGTACCAGTGCCGCCAACAATCGAAGACCCTGATGCATTGCGATATATAAAAGAAGCAATGGGGCATGAATATTAAATTATTCTTTGAAATTTTTTCTGGTGAACAATTTTTCTGGGGAACTTTGGGGCGCTTTATGCGCCCCTCTTTTTTAATAGGCTAAAGCAAGGCCATCTTTACGCATTTCACTTGCGGCGCCATATATTTTTTCATTTCTTTGAATGGCCTGATACCCACCAAAGCCGCCATCTGATAATCCAAATTTCCAACCAATTTTTTCAAGGCCTTCTTTGGTTGCTTTGGGCATATTATTTTCTAATTTTAAAATGCCAATACCTTCGGCGATTTCACCGGTTGGTTCCGAACTTCCTTCATGATGCCAACGCGGTGCATCGCCCGCTTCTTGAAGATTAAGGCCATAATCAACCATATTTACAATTATTTGCGCCTGACCTTGTGGCTGCATATCGCCGCCCATTACGCCAAAGGACATAAAGGGCGCGCCATTTTTGGTTGCAAAACCCGGTATGATTGTATGGAATGGTCTTTTGTTTGGTGTATAAATATTTGGTGAACCATCTTTAAGCGAAAATAATTCGCCCCTATCTTGGAACATAAAACCTAAATCATCGGGAACAAGCCCCGAACCCATTCCGCGATAGTTTGATTGTATCCACGAAACCATCATTCCATTTTTATCGGAAACTGTGAAATAAGTTGTATCACCCTTACTTGGCGCTTCATAAGGAACAATTCTTTCAATTATTGCATCTTGCTTTATTTTTGCCGCAAGTTCTTTTGAATATGATTTTGAAAGTAATTGTTCAATTGGGGTTTTTGAAAAATCAGGGTCAGCAAAGAATTTTGCCCGATCTTCAAAAGCAAGCCGTTTTGCCTCAACTTGCGTATGTATAGAAGAAGTTGATAAGAAGCCCATATTTTTCATATCAAAGTTTTCAAGAATATTTAAAATCTGAAGCGTTGATAGACCTTGGGTATTTGGCGCAAGTCCATAAACATCCAAACCACGATAATTAGTGCTTATTGGATTGGTAAATTCACCATGATGATTTTTTAAATCATTATAATTTATAAAGCCGCCAATTCGTTTGAAATATTTATCTATTTTTCTTGCAATATCACCTTCATAAAATGAACGCGCACCTTCTTTGGCAATTTTTCTATAGGTGTTTGCAAGGTTGGGGTTTTTGAATATTTCACCTTCGCGCGGTGTTTTGCCATTTGGCATATAGGTTTTCTTTAGGTTTTCAGTTTCTTCAACCATTGAATTTGGTGATAAAAAGCGCGCGACATTACGTTCAAGATAATATGCAATTAGCTGCGGCACAGGTGCACCATTTTCACAAAGCGCAATTGCAGGATCTAAACATTCGCCAAATTTTAGCTTACCATATTTTGCATGCAATTGACCCCATGTATCAACCGCACCAGGGATTGAAATGCTTGGTATGCCGTATGAAGGAATATGGTTATTTTTTGCCCTAGACTTTACATAATCAATGCTCATACCAGATGGGCTTCGGCCCGAACCATTAAAACCAACAACTTTATTTTGCTTTGTATCCCATAACATTACAAAGGCATCCCCGCCAATTCCGCATGATACAGGTTCAAGGAAACCAAGTGCAGCATTAATTGCGATTGCGGCATCAATTGCAGAACCACCTTTTCGCAAAATATCAATCCCGACAAGGCTTGCAATTGGATGTGCACTTGCTGCTGCGCCGTTTGCACCATAAACCACAGAACGCGATGCAAGTTTTTGTCCTGCAATTCTATCACCGCCCCAATCTTGGGAGAATGATTTATTTGCAAATAAAGCTGAAAAGCCAGCCGCTAAAACAAATTGCCGTCTATCCATTTAATTTCCCCTCTAGGAAATGATTGTTCAATTTGATTTATATAGCAAGAAAAAATTATCAGATGGTCTATAAGCCGGGTTCTGTATCCATTGCTGGATGGCGATTATTCATCTTGGATAAGGATTGCCCCTTACCTCACGCGACCTACCCGAACATCGGCATGCATTTTGCCTTTGGTTACCCAAAACGTGTTCCTATTCGGTCTTGCTCCTGACGGGGTTTACCATGCCTTTATTGTTACCAATAAAGCGGTGGGCTTTTACCCCACCTTTTCACCCTTACCTAAAAAATTAGGCGGTCTGTTTTCTGTGGCACTTTCCCTAAAGTCACCTTTGGCGGACATTATCCGCCGTCACTAATGCTTGGAGCCCGGACTTTCCTCACCATCCACCTTTCGGTGATTGATGGTGCAATCGCCCGACCATCTGATAAATATAAAATGGCCTATAAATTTATAAATTTCAAGCAGGTGAAACTATTTTTGCCAGTCTTTCGATTTTACCTAAAGTATCGACATCAAGAAGACCCATAACATCAGATTGTCTAAAGCGTCTTTGGAATGCAATTAATGTCGGCGTAAAATCAAGGTCATAAACGCCATTTATATTTACACCATAGCCAATTGTTTTAAGCCCCTTTTGCGCGCGCAAAACATAATCATTTGCACTTCCAATTAAGCTTGCAAGTATGGTTTTATCATTATCTTCTTTTGCAGGGGGTATATTAAGCGATATCCCCCTATCCGCAAATTTTTGCCATGGGAATTTTTCACCAGGGTCAAGTTTTCTTCTTGGTGCCCAATCGGCGTGGCCAATAATATGTTGTTTATCAAGTCCGTGGCGTTTTTTAATCTGTTCCACGAGCCACATAACAGCATTGATTTGTGCATCTGGAAATTCTGGAATACCAAAATCATGCCCGCCATTTGCAATCTCAATCCCAATAGATTGGGAATTCATATCTTTAACACTGGCATAATCACCGCCACCTGCGTGCCATGCCCTTTTATGCTCATCAACTAATTGAAAGATTCGCCCATCGTCATAAACCAAATAATGCGCTGAAACACGGTGTAAATTTGGCGGTGGTGCAGGAATGCTGCCATCAGGATTTGGTTTTGGAACTTGCACAACATCATTACTATAATTCACCCGCCTTGGGTCTGGATCACAAAGTAATTTTAATGCTGCCTCTTGGCTCTTCATGCCTGTATAATGAAGAATAACAAACCTTATTATACCATTTCTCTCATCAAAATTTGGTGATGGGTTTTGTATTATTTCATAATTTTCTTCGACGCTTTTGTGTGTTCTTTTTGGTTTTGGCGCGTGGGTTGAAAAAGGTATCATCAGATTGCTTCGCGTTTAATTGTGTTCATAAATTTTATAGATTTAAAATCAATACTTAGCAGCGCAATTCCAAAAGCACAAACAATTGCGCCAATAAACATTTTTGCATCCACGTGTTCCCCAAAAACCAATCTTGCAATTAGGACAGTCCAAAATGGCGTTGTTGCGGTATAAGGTACAACTTGGCTTAATTCATATTTTTTTAAAAGGCGAAAATAAGATGTATGCGCAAAAATTGTTACAAAAATAACGGAAAAAACTAATACAGATATAATCTTAAACTCATTGAGCCAGAGGTTATGTTCATCTAAACGCTCTGAAAAATATG
>JAPUEP010000164.1 GCA_027492515.1 Hyphomonadaceae bacterium | reverse complement strand
GAGCACGTCATTGGTAATGACGGGGTCGGAAGTTCAATTCTTCTCTGCGGCACCAGTATATTATCAAATTCCCACCCTCGCGCTACGCGCTCACTCAGGAATTTGGATTTAAGCGGACAATAAAAATCAAAAAGCGTGGTTTTTGTTTTTTATTGGCATTTTGTTTGCTTTTTTGTTGTTTAAAACTAGCATGAAATTTTCGGCTTTTGGTCTTCCCAAATTAATAATCTTGGTTTTGGTGCTTATTATTGGGCTTATTTATGCTTATAGGCCGATTATGAATTATTTTGATTGGGGGGAATTGCGGCGGTATCATAAGAATAATTTGGAAGTTATGAAAATGAAAAATAGCGGGCTTGTTGTTTTTATGGGTGATTCAATAACTGAAAATTGGGGATATTCAAAAAATTCAATTTTTCAAAATCCAAATTATATAAATCGCGGCATATCAGGTCAAAATACGGCACAGATGGTTTTGAGATTTAATCAGGATGTTATTGCGCTTAAACCAAAAACTGTGGTCATATTGGGTGGTACAAATGATATTGCTGGAACACACGGTGACTACACAAATGAACAGATAAAAGAAAATATCGATAAAATGTGCCAAATGGCGCGGGCAAATAATATTAAAATTATTTTGGCAAAAATATTGCCCGCGGCCCATTATAATTGGAAGCCAAAGGTAAAACCTGTTCCACGAATTAATGAAATGAATTCATGGCTTGAAAATTATGCAAAGTCCAATAATTACCCCTTGATTGATTATTATTCACCAATGGTTGATGGTCAAAATGGCCTTAAGCCTGAATATGCAATTGATGGCGTTCATCCGAATGATAATGGCTATGAAATAATGAAAAAGACGGCTTTGCAGGTTTTGGAACATTAAATCTATACAAAATCTATACGCAAATTGCCCATTTCTCTACGCACAAATTATAAGCAAAAGCCTATCCTTTCCCAAGGAGTGGATAGATGCCTTTTATCGGTCTTGTCATTTTTGCAATCATAAGCGCAGGCATAATTTTGAAAATCATGTTTGCCAATTTGTACGACAAAAATAAAGAAGATTAGGTCTTTCCACCCCCAAATTGGGGTAAAAAATGGCAAGTGATATAAGCAATAATGAAAATACAAATCCTTCAAACCATCACAAAAAGGATGGATTTTTTATATTAGCACTTGGTTCAATCGGCGTTGTATTTGGTGACATTGGTACAAGCCCATTTTACGCAATGCGCGAATCCCTTTTGCACGCCAAAGCAGGTGTTCCACTTGATGTGTCGGTAACTGGTGTTGTTTCACTTATTATTTGGGCATTGATTTTAATTGTTTCGGTAAAATATGTTTTATTCCTAATGCGTGCCGATAATAATGGCGAAGGTGGAACATTGGCATTAATGGCGCTTGCACAAAAATTTGCAAATTCAGGGTCAAAACTACTTTTATTCGCTGGCATGCTTGGCGCAGCATTCTTTTATGGCGATGGGATTATAACCCCCGCCGTTTCTGTTTTAGGCGCGATAGAGGGGCTTAAACAAGCGCCAGGGATTGGCGAAACCCTAACGCCTTATATTGTTATTATATCGGCAGTAATTCTTATTGGCCTTTTTTTGGTTCAATCGAAGGGAACGCACGTGGTTGCGGCATGGTTTGGCCCAATAACTTTGGTTTGGTTTATGGTATTGGCGTGGCTTGGATTTTTGCATTTATTTGATGATCCACAAATGCGAATTTTAAACGCCATAAACCCACTAAGAGCCATAAAATTCCTTATTCAGGATGGCACTGTTTCACTTGTCGTTCTTGGTTCAGTATTTTTGGCGGTAACGGGCGCAGAGGCTTTATATGCCGATATGGGGCATTTTGGTCGCGCCCCAATTCGTGCCGCATGGTTTTTTGTTGCTTTCCCTTGCCTTGCCATAAATTACCTTGGACAGGGTGCGTTTGTTATCGCCAATCCAAATGGAATTGCCGATCCGTTTTGGATGATGGTTCCCCATTATGCATTTTGGCCAATTATGATACTGGCGGCACTTGCGGCAATCATTGCATCACAAGCAGTCATAAGCGGCGCGTTTTCAGTTACCCAACAAGCGGTGCAGCTTGGCCTTATTCCACGTATGCAAATTACCCGCACTTCTGAAACCCAAAGTGGGCAAATTTATGTGGGGCAGATAAATACATTTTTGCTGATTGGGGTTTTAGTTTTGGTATTTAGTTTCAAAACCTCATCCGCGCTTACCTTTGCCTATGGTATGGCAATTACTGGCACGATGTTAATAAGCACACTTTTGGCAATTCCGGTCATAAGCCATTTGTGGAAATGGAAATTATGGCAAGCAAGCATTTTCTTTATGCCATTCATTGCCTTGGACACTATTTTCCTTTCGGCACAGGTTTTAAAAATTCCACATGGTGCATGGCTTCCGCTTCTGCTTGGTTTGATAATTGTTACGATTATGGCAACTTGGGTTAAGGGGTCAAAAATTATTGCCGAAAAAACCCGCAAAGATGCAATTCCAATTAAAACACTTTTGGAGAATTTACATAGACACCCTGCTTATAAAGCTAAAGGCGTGGCAATTTTCCTAACCTCTGAACCTGATTATGCACCTGTGGCGCTTACGCATAATTTAAAACATAATAAGGTTTTGCACGAACAAATTGCGCTTTTAAAAATCGAAACCCAAGAATTACCGCGCCTTGAGGATAATGATAGAATTGAAATAATTGAAATCGAAGAGAATGTTCATAAAATCATTGTTAAATATGGCTTTATGGAAAATCCGAACCTTCCAAAAGCACTTACACTTTGTCGTAAAAAAGGTTTGAAATTTGATATTATGTCAACATCATTCTTTTTGGGTCATCGCACAATCATTGCAAGTGCCAATTATGGAATGCCATTATGGCAAGATTATTTGTTTATTTTCTTGGCAAAAAATGCCATGAATGCAACTGACTTCTTTAAAATTCCATCAGGTCGGGTGGTTGAATTGGGGTCGCAAGTAATTGTTTAAGGGTAAAAATTGACGCAAATTCAAACATTGCTAAAATCCAATTTTACGCGTTTTGCGATTGCATTTGGCATTGTTGTATTATGCACCATAATTTGCCTTCCAATGCGTGATAAAGTTGCCGCATCAAGCCTTCCGATGATTTATATTATTGGGGTTGTGATTGCGGCATCAAGGCTTGGAATTTGGCCATCAATTTTTTCAAGTATTTTAAGCGTAATTGCCTTTAATTTCTTTTTTACACAGCCTTATCATAGTTTAGATTTTTACGATAATTCTTATTATTTCACCTTTGGCGTGATGTTTATAACATCTTTATTAGTGGGATCAATGACGGCGCAAATGTCCAAACTTTTGGATATTTCGCGTAATGAAGAAAAAGAAACCCATATTTTATATGATTTTGCCATTGGCCTTTCGACACAAAATAACCCACAAAAAATGCTTGATTTTGCGCAAGAATTTATTGGTAATTTTTTTGATGCCAAAATTGTTTTTCACATAAAAAACAAGAAAGATGCAAGCGATAAACCAATAATGCTTGCCATTAATTCTATTGAGGCAATTGGCAATAATTGTAAAATTGATGGTAATAATCCATCACTTTTTACAAGCGCAAAATTAGCGGAAAATGATTTTATAATTTTGCAATCCACGCCAAATTTTTCAGATATTAAATTCACACGCGCACAAATTATTTTACACCAAACTTTTGCAAGCCTACTTGCAAGTGCACTTAATCGCGCCAAAGCCACCGAAGATGCCGCACATAATAAGATTGAAAGCGAAAATGAAAAGTTGCGCAATGTCTTATTATCATCGCTTTCGCATGATTTACGAACCCCACTTACGATTATGAATGGGAAAATAAGCAATCTTTTGAAATATCGAAAATCATTACCACGTGAAGGGGTAAATGAATTAACTAGCCTTTGGCATCAGCTTCAAAAATTGCAAAATTTCGTTGCCAATCTTTTGAAAATGGCGGCAATTTCATCGGGTAATTTGAAACTAAATACCGAATATTATACAATTGCAGAAATTATTGGCGCGGCAATTTTGCGTATCGAAGAAACTAAGGGAAATCGTAAAATCCTTAATTCGATTGATGGGCAAATCCCACTTGTTAATGTCGATGGTGCATTGATTGAGCAGGTGGTTTTTAACCTTTTAGATAATGCAATTTCACACACAAATGATGATGGAATTATAAAAATCGAACTAAGCCATAATTCGAAAAATATTGTTGTCTGCATCAAAGATAATGGCAATGGCATAGAAGAAGGGCAGGAAAAACTTATTTTTGAGCGTTTTAAAACCACATCAAACAATCATGATAGTCAAAAAAGTGGAACTGGCCTTGGCCTTGCAATATGTAAAGGTATTATAGAGGCGCACGGTGGAAAAATAATCGCCAAAAATAATAGCCCGCAAAAAGGCGCAAGTTTTGAGTTCGCAATACCAATTCCAAAGGCAAAAAATGAATAATAAAGCCAAAATTCTAATTATCGAAGATGAATTGGAAATTCGCAAATTCCTTTTAATGACTTTGCGCGCGCATGATTATTCACCTTATGAAGCCAAAAACGGGCGCGAAGCCATAAGCCAAATCATAGGCAATAATCCCGATTTAATCATTCTTGACCTTGGATTACCCGATAAGGATGGGCAGGATATTATTGTTGAATTACGCGAATGGTGCAAAATTCCAATAATTGTTTTAAGCGCACGCGAAAACGAACAAGAAAAGGTAAAAGCGCTTGAAAATGGTGCTGATGATTATCTTACAAAACCATTTTCAGCGCCCGAATTAATGGCACGCATAAAGGTTGCGCTTAGAAATAGCGCCAAGCAAAATAGTAATGTTTCACACCTTTATAAATTCAACGGGCTTGAAATTGATTTTGCCGCGCGCCTTGTAAAACTTGAAGGTAAAGAGATAAAACTTACGCCAATTGAATATAAATTACTTACAACTTTGGCGCATAATGCGGGCAAAGTTATCACCCATACACAATTAATGAATGCGGTTTGGGGCAAACGCGCCAATGATGATAATTCATACCTTAGAATTCATACCCAACATTTACGCGAAAAACTAAATGATGACCCGATGAACCCAAAATTCATTATCACTATTCCAAGTGTGGGTTATAAAATCGCATATTAAAACGCCGCCAATTTTGGCGGCGAATTGTCTATATTTATTTTTTGCGGCGGAAAGCATCAAGGCTTACAACATCACCATTTTTTGGTGTGGCGATGGTTTCTTCAACCTCTGCCTCTAAAGTATCAACTTCAGGCTCTTCATCTTCGCCTGATAGGTCATCAACAACATCAAACGGCAATGCAAAACGTGCATAAGGGTCATAAAAACGTGTAATCGCAGAATATGGAATTACGATACGTTGCGGCACGCCACCAAATTGAAGTGAAACGGCAAATTTATCATCCGAAACTTCTAAATCTTCATATTGAAGTTGAAGAACGATTGTCATTTCATCAGGGTACTTTTCAACCAAATAGCTTGCAACAGAAACGCCTTTGGCGCGCGTTTTAAAGCTAATGTAAAAATGATGATCCCCAGGAAGGCCATTTATTGATAATTTTAACGCATCACGAACCACGCTGCGCAATGCATTTTGTGTTAATTTTGAATAACCTATTAAATCCTGTGTCATTATCTGTCCCTGCGATTGTTTGTCCGCAACTTGCCTTGTGGCTTATTATGATTCTTTTTAACGTTTGAATTAATTGCTTGCAACAATGTTCGGTAATTGCGCGAATATGATTAACCCAATTGGGGAAGTTGCTTTACCAATGCGTAACGCGTTGCCGTAAACACATCATCAATAGCGCTTATTTTATTGTCCATAAAGCCATTTTGGCGCATATATTGACGAATATCACTTTCCTTTAAAATTGCATTCTTTCCCTTTGGATAAATAAGCCAAATTGCAAAATTGATCGAAAGATTTGCAATTTTCTTGTGGATAAATTCAAAAAATAATTGCCCATATCGAATATGTTTTTACTTAAGAAACACCATTGACCTAGAGCATACTCTAGCTTTTATAAAAAAATCCGTCATAGATTTGAATGACGGTAACATAATATGAAAATTGGACAATTAGCAAAATTAAGCAATCTATCCATTCACACTTTGCGTTATTACGAAAAAATTGGCCTTATTGAGCCTGTTTATCGCAATCAGAGCAAACAGCGTGAATATGATGATAATATTTTAATCTGGCTTGAATTTATCAATCGCCTGCGCGAAACCAATATGCCACTTAAGGGGCAGATTGAATATGCAAAATTGCGCGCAATGGGCGATGAAACTATAATTCAGAGACGAAAAATCCTTGAAGAACATCTTCAAAAACTTTTTATCGCGCGCCAAAAGTTAAATTCCAATATCCAAGCAATGGAAACCAAAATTCAAATCTATCACCAATTGGAGATAGAAAATGAAACCACAAAGTCTTGAAGAACGTTATAATATCGGCCTTGAAAATCTTGCAAAAATTGATGGTCAGGCAGGGCATGATGTTATTGAAAGCCTAAAAAATATTGCCCCTGATATGGCGCAATATGTTATTGGTTTTCCCTTTGGCGAAATTTATAATCGTGATGGCCTTGATTTACGTTCGCGCGAAATCGCCACCATATCGGCACTTTGCGCACTTGGCACAATCCCACAATTAAAAGTGCATATTCGCGCCAGTTTAAATGTGGGATTAAGCAAGGATGAAATAATAGAAGTCTTTATGCAAATGGCCGTCTATTGTGGATTTCCAAAATCCTTAAACGCGATTTTTGCCGCAAAAGAGGTTTTTGAAGGCGCTTAAATCGCGCCTTCTGAACCATTATTTATTTCTTCAATAGCGCGGCGCAAAATTCCAAAAACCCTTTGTTTTTCTTCATTTGAAGCGCGGCGTTTTGCGAAAATTGCTTTGCGTAATTGATGGCGTATGTCGTGGAAAGTGGCGCGCATTTCAAAATCTTGTGCGCCGCTTTCACCGCGACCCCAATTTTCTTCGGAAGATTCTTCTTCTTCAAATCGGGCTTTCATTTGTGACATGCGTTCACCAAACATTTTTATGCGCTCGATTACTGCCTCTAATTCTTTGGCGTGATCTTCAAGATATTGTTCACCAATTGGGGTGATGGTGAATGATTTTCTATTGCCATCAGGTTCACTTATGGCCTGTTCAAGTTCGACAATATATGAAAGCAATGGATATATCATACCAGGGCTTGGGGCATAGACACCACTAGTTAGTTCTTCGACTGATTTTATAATCTCATAGCCATGCGATTTGCCATTTGATTTTAAAATCAAAAGAATAAGCAAATGCATTTCTTCAGAGGAGACCAATTTCCCCTTCATTTTATCCATGCCACCAAACATACCAAAGCCGCGCATTTTACCACCGCGCCCAAATGGCCCGCCATGACCAAAAGGCCCACGCATCATAAACTCACGAAACCCGTGCCTTGAACGAGGGTTACACCCTCTTAATCTATCAAACATTTTAATCCTTTCTATTTGATACATCATTATATATATCATATGATATATTTTTTCAAGTGACAGGTGTTGTTTTTTAAGATTGGACCAAGAATTTAAATTCATAAGTAAGTGAGTTTAAATATTTTTATCCCTATAATTTTGACTTTGTATCCTTACTTAGCCAATATCACCATACAACAAATTTCCATTAGAATCCAAAATTACATACACGTAATCACTAGAAACATAGTCTGGAAATATATCTGAGTGCAGGGAAAAAATTCTTTTTACAAACTCATTCAATTCGTCAAAGCTTGCAATCGAATGTCGCACAGAAAGACTATTTAGAATTAAGTTACTCGCATTTGTATCGGGCGACATGAGATCCCAACCATTTATCAAATCAAGTGTATCACTACAAAGGTTATACTTGTATAAATTTCCTCCTTCATTTTGTTTCTCAAGAATCCAAATAAATATCAGCTTTTCATTTTCTACGCCGTATTTTTTGGCCAAAAGCTCTTGTTCAGCAAAAAGCTGCGGCGCAAATCGAAGCGCGACTTCTCTAACATCTGCTGCAGTGCGTGCCCTATTCTTAACCGCGTAAGCAAGTTTATCTCTATCTAGACCTGACCCACCAATCGCAATAAAAACATTATCATTAACTTTATGGGTCTTAAGGAATTTGCCCTCAAGCCGTCTCTTATATGCTGAGTCATGCCTAGCAGTGTCGGAAAATAGTGCGCAAAATTTTTCAGTTTTATATGCTAAAATCAATGTCAAGCTAATATCCCTCAAACTTTAAACACAAACAAAAATGTTTCAACTATTTAAGTATTACAAGATAGCATAATTCAAATGAGGCCAACAATTACTTTAACAGTTATTAAAGCGCCAACAATGCATAGGAAGTTTGAGCAAATTAGCATAACAAAGATTTGAAACTTGCTTCGAAAATTTTCAATAAAATAGTGATTTTTTCTGTTGCCGGGAAAACCACCAAACCCCGCCCGAGGCCGTAGCGTCAGGACTTAAGCGGATTTAACCGTAACTGCTTACGCAGCCAAAGCATAATCCTGAGCAAAGTTATCGTTTGCATTTATAAAATCGGGCTTTTAACGTAACCCATGCGAGCGAAAGCATACATCTTTACACATCTGTCGATCCTATATCGGCCCCATAAAACCAAGCAAAATGTCAAATATTTTTGAAAACCACGCTTTTCAAAAATATTTGCCCGCTTGTTCCAACTTGCTGAGTGAGCGCCAAAGACGCGAAGGTGGCAAGTTGAAAATTGGTGGAGCCGCGGGGAATCGCACCCCGGTCCAGCCTGTTTATTCCATGCGCGTTTATCGCCATAGCTTGGTGCGACCAAGCAAATTCAATATAGGGATTATTTTTAAAATTAAAAGCTATTCACGCATTATTCTTTTATAATATCATGTCTTAACAAAAGTTCTTTTTCATATTTTCGCTTCTCAGCAGCGGTCTTTAAGTTGAAGTATTTTTTATATTCTTCATCAGTAACAGAAATACGGTCAGAACTTATTGCAAAACATGCAGCCTGAGCCGCACTTATTATTTCTTTTTCACTTATATCAGGGTTTTTGTCACGATATTCTTTGTCAGAACTAGTTTTTGTTATACTGACCTTACATTTATCAATTGTTTTTTTGTCAGGAGTAAGATAAATTATATTGCTGTTATTATCAATATAATTATTTTTATCTACATTATTACCCTGCATTCCAGAAAGCATCAGCGAAAGTAAAAAGCCAAACATTATTTACTCCATTCAGTTTAGTAAAATAATTACACTAAATTTTATAGATTACAATATTAATATTATTTGCACTTGATTTTTTATTTAATTATATTGAACAAGTAAGCTAAAAACAATTGCTTAATTACCATTATTGCAAAATATATATTTAAGCGATAACCATAAAACAATTGTGAGGCAAAATGAGAAATTATATTTTTACTATATTGGCAATTATCCTAGCGCCAACAATTGCAATCTCGCAAAATTTAAATTGGCAAACTTATGGCAATTCGCGGTTTGAATATGCAATTGATTTTCCATCAAAACTATTAAACCCGCAAAAAGAAGCTGAAAATGGCGATGGTCGTCTTTTTTATAGTAAGAATAAAGACGTCAAAATGACCGTTTTCGCTTCATATAATGCACTAGAAGAAAAATTGGAAAATCACGCAAATGATGCAAAAAAGCATTGCAATAATAAGCAATCATATTTCACCCAAAAGGCAGATATGTTTGCAATTTCATGCAAAATTAGTGGCAAAATTTTCTATCAAAAAACCTATTTTAAAGATGATACATTCTATAATTTTTATATAGAATATCCAATAAGCCAACAAAAAGTTTGGGACAAAATAGTTTCCAAAATTTCGGCATCATTCAAAACATTATAATTTGTCATAATAGCGTCATAATAATTCGATAATTCCAGAATAATGGAAATATCGAATGCACTTTTGGCATTAAATGCCCTCGCGCAAGAAACACGGCTTTTGGTTTTTAAGAAGCTGGTGGAATTTGGCATATCGGGTGCAAATGCGGGGGATTTGGCGCGTGAATTAAATGTGCCCGCCAATACTTTATCATTTC
>JAPUEP010000163.1 GCA_027492515.1 Hyphomonadaceae bacterium | reverse complement strand
AAAAGCGATAATGATGATGATGTTGATTTAAAATCGCACATTGATGCGCTTGTTAAAGAGCGTGCCGAAGTTCGCGCCGCAAAGAATTGGGCGCGTGCCGATGAAATTCGTGATGAATTGGCAAAATTAAAAGTAATTGTTAAAGATGGCCCAGAGGGAAGCGTTTGGCGCTTTGGTGAGTAGATGAAAAAACTTATTTTTATATTGGGCGCGGCATTTTTCCTGTCATCTTGCGATGCAATCAAATTTAAAGATTCATCAAAAGAAGAATCCGCCCCTGCGCAAGAGGCAAAACAAGGCGAAAAAGTTGTTGCCAATTTTGATGTTGATAAGGTTGAAACCGAAAAATTCAAACAAGAATTAGTGACCGCTTTCCCTGTAGGTTCAAATGGCGCGGATGTTGAAAAATCACTTTCTTCAAAAGGCTATGATTGCGGCCCTGATCCAACAAAAACTACTGAACGTGCGTGTACAAATGCCATAACTAAAGATGAATGTGTGATTATGTCGATTGTTCGAACATTGCCTTATGCGCCAGAGGGTGCACAAATTATCAAAGCCTGTGGCATGGTGAATTAAGCGCAAATGCATATTAATTGGCTGCTTTTGGAGGATTGTTCGCATAATAATGGCGCGGCACAAATTTTTCAAAACCCGATTGAAACCATTATTGCCAATCAAATTGATGAAATTGAAGGCGCAGTCGTCAAAATAAATGCTGCGCAGAAAAATGGCTATTATTTGGCGGGTTTTGTTTCCTATGAATTTGGCCTTTGCTTTGAAGAAAAGACCAAGAATTTTGCCAAACAATCAGATTTTCCGCTTTTATGCTTTGGTGTGTTCAATTCACCGCGCAAGACAAATTCGGGTGCGATTGGGTGCTTGTTGGGTCGCAATAATAAGGGCTCGGGTTTTAAATTAGGGACGGCAAATTATAGTGATGATTTGAAATCATACACAAAAAAATTCAATAAAATCAAAGCCAATATTGAAAAAGGCGATATTTATCAGGCTAATTTAACCATCAAAGCAGATATGGATTTTGAAGGTTCGCCAATCGCGCTTTATGAAAAATTACGCACCCGCCAAAGGGCAAAATATTGCGCCTTTATTGAAATGGATGATGCGCAGATTTTATCCCTAAGCCCCGAATTATTTTTTGAAAAAAATGGGAAAAATATCGAAACCCACCCAATGAAAGGCACAATTTCAACAGATAAAGAAAATGCCTTTGATGCGCTTTTAAATGATGAAAAGCAACGCGCCGAAAATTTGATGATAACTGATTTGATGCGCAATGATTTGGCAAAGATTTCGGTTGCAGGTTCGGTTAAAGTGCCAAAATTATTTGAAATTGAAACCTATCAAACGCTTTTGCAGATGATTTCGAAGGTTAATGCAAAGCTTTTACCGCAAAAAAATGCTGCAGATATTTTGTGCAGCATTTCACCGACGGGTTCAATCACTGGTTGCCCCAAAATTCGCGCAGAAGAATTAATCTTTGAAACCGAAAATGCACCGCGCGATATTTATTGCGGTGCAATTGGTATGATTGAACCAAATGGCGATGCTAAATTCAATGTTGCAATAAGAAGCCCGATAATAAAGGATGATAAATTAAGTCTTGGAATTGGTTCGGGCATTGTTTATGATTCAATTGCACAAAAAGAATATCAAGAATGTATATTGAAATCAGACTTCCTAACCAAATCGCAAGATGATTTTGCAATTTTTGAAACCCTGCTTTGGACGCGTGATAAAGGCTATCAAAACCTTGAAATGCATCTTGCGCGCCTTAAAAATGCTGCGCAGCATTTTGGGTTGCGCTTCGATGAAAATTATATTCGGCACATGCTAAAAAATGTTGCCGATAATATTGCATGGAACCAAGCCCGCATTAGAATTTCGATTGATGAAACATCCGATGGTGTTGAGATTTTCGAATTTACAAATAATGATAGAGATTGGAAAATCGCACTTTCAAAAACTATCATGCAAAGTAATAATCCATGGCTCTATTATAAAACCACAAATCGTAAAATCTATGATGAAGAATGGGAAAAATACAAATCCCAAGGCTTTGATGAAGTTATTTATGTCAATGAAAACGGGGAGTTAACCGAAGGGTCGCGCACAAATATTTTTATTGATTTTGGCGATGGAAAACTTGCCACGCCGCCGAAGAAATGCGGTCTTTTAAACGGCATTTTGCGCCAAAAATTGCTTGAAAGTGGCAAGGCCTATGAAAAAATATTGCATTTCGATGATTTAAATGCTGCGCAGCATATTTATGTTGGAAATTCATTGCGCGGTTTGAAAAAAGCATTCTTTTGAAACCTTCAAATCTGTGATAGGTTTAGGGATGCGTAAATTTTCAATCATCCTTGCCGCGTTTTTACTATCTTCATGTTATCAAAAAGGGGCGGATGCACCGCGCTCTGATACTACACCACAATCACCAATGGCAATTAATATCGAAACATTGGCGCAGGGATTGGAATTTCCGTGGGGGCTTGCATTTCTGCCCGATGGTTCGGTTTTGGTAACCGAAAAAGCAGGGCGTTTGCGGCTTTTGAAAGATAATAAATTATCCCCGCCAATAAATGGCCTTCCCAAAGATATTTTATATGACGGGCAGGCAGGGCTTTTTGATGTTGCCACCCATCCTGATTATGCCAATAATCATATAATTTATATCACATACGCCAAAGGCACAAAGGATGAGAATGCCACCACGCTTCTAAAGGCCAAGTTTGAAAATGGCGCTTTAAGTGATGTAAAAGAAATCTTTAGCAATAATATTAAGAAAAAAGGCACTGCCCATTTTGGCGGGCGTATTTTATTTCCCAAAAATCAAAGCATTTTATTATCTTTGGGCGAAGGTTTTGACTTTAAAGAACAGGCGCAAAACCCGCAAAATGATCTTGGGAAAATTATAAATCTTGATTTTGATGGCAAGCCGATTGGCAATGTTACGGGCAGGCGCCCTGAAATTTATTCAATCGGGCATCGTAACCCCCAAGGGCTTACGCAAGATACACAAAATGGTATAATTTATGAAATCGAACACGGCCCAATGGGCGGGGATGAGATTAATATTATAGAAAAAGGCAAAAATTACGGCTGGCCTAAAATCACTTATGGGGTTGATTATACGGGCTTAAAAATATCCGATTATGTGGCAATGGCAGGGATGGAACAGCCGCTTTTATATTGGGTTCCCTCAATCGCCCCAAGCGCGGCAACTTTCTATGACAAGGATTTATTCAAAGAATGGAAAGGCGATATTTTGGTCTCCGCCCTTGCGGGTCAACAATTGCGCCGCGTTGATTTGGAAAATGGCAAAGTAAAAAAAGAAGAAACCTTATTAACTGACTTAAAAACCCGCTTCAGAAACATAAAAACAGCCCCCGATGGTTCAATCTGGGTTCTAACCGATGAGCCAGAAGGGAAAATCCTACGACTTACACCAAAGATTTAGAATTTAGACATTGGATTGCGGGATGTGTGATAAATGCGCAAAATCACAATTTCATTATCCTGAATCAAATAAGGAATTACATAAGGCCAATTTTGCAATGTCCATTCACGGGCAATAGTATTTTCAATAATGCGACCAGCCTCAGGGTTTTTTGATAAAAATTTGAAGCAAGCCTCAATATCGTCAATAAAATTATCGGCAATATTATTTGAAATCACCTCATAATATTCAAATATATTATCAAAATCGCTATTCGCTTTGGTGTTAAGCCTTATTTTAAGCATAGATTACCTATGCAACTTTTTTATGGCGATTTTTAAGATTGTCTAATTTTGCAAAGAATGCATCACCTTCAATTGTGTTTCCATTTTTCACATCTTCAATGGCTTCTTCAATCGCATTATAATAAGCGATTTTTTCGGATGCATATTCTTCAACTGCCTCTTTAATAACATAAGCGAGCGAGCGATTTTCTTTTTGCGCAATTTTTGCAATCTCATCGCGCAATTCTTCGGGTAGTCTTACTGAAAATGAAGTTGATTTCGCCATGTGTTCACCTGTGTTCGTTGTGAAAACAATACACAAATCGTAACAAAAATAAAGTCATAATAAATCAAAAACCACGCTTTTTGATTTATAATGCCCGCTTAAAAACTACCCTCAACCGTGTTTGAGGGTAAGAATTTAATGCGCATCGCCCCAGTTTTTAGCGTAATTGGCTTCGACTATTAGGGGAACAGATAATTGCAATGCAGGCATTGCAGCTTTTTCCATTGTGGCTTTGATGATTTTGCAGGCCTCATCAGCGATATTTTCTTCGCATTCAAAAACCAATTCGTCATGCACTTGTAGGGTCATTTTTACGTCCAAGCCTGCTTTTGCCAATGCCACTGGAACGCGTGCCATTGCGCGTTTGATAATGTCGGCGGCTGCGCCCTGTAATGGGGCGTTGATGGCTTGGCGTTCGGCAAAGCTGCGTTCGGCGCCGCCTTTGGAATTAATGCTTGGAAGGTGGATACGGCGCCCGAAAATGGTTTCAACACAAGAATGTTTTTTGGCAAAGGCTTTCATGCTTTCCATATAATCTTTTATGCCAGGGAAGCGGGCAAAATAAGTATCAATATAGGATTTGGCCTCACCATTGGTGATGCCCAATTGGCGCGCAAGGCCAAAGGCGGAAATGCCATAAATAATGCCGAAATTAATCGCCTTGGCACGCCTTCTAATTTCACTGGTCATTTCGCTTAGTGGAACGCCAAACATTTCACTGGCGGTCATGGCGTGAATATCAAGATTTTCTTTAAAGGCCTTTTGCAATTGTTCAATTTGCCCAACATGCGCCAAAAGCCGTAATTCAATTTGCGAATAATCGGCAGAAATAAGAACATTGCCTTTATCGGCAATAAAACAATGGCGAATTTTGCGCCCTTCGGCGGTTCTAATTGGAATATTTTGCAGGTTTGGATCGGTTGATGATAAACGCCCCGTCAAAGCGCCAACCATATTAAACGAAGTATGCACACGCCCCGTTTTGGAATTAATCGCACCCTTTAAATTATCGGTATAAGTTGATTTTAATTTGGCAAGGGTTCGATAATCAAGGATTGTCCTTGCAAGTTCATGGCCCTTATTTGCCAAATCTTCCATCACATCAACATCAACCTGCCATTGACCACTTGCGGTTTTTTTACCGCCCGTAAGCCCCATTTTTTCAAAGAAGATTTCACCAATTTGCTTAGGGCTGGCGATATTGAATTTTTCGCCCGCCAATTCTTCGGCGCGTGTTTCATATGCCGCCATTCTTTGACCAAAATCATTGGAAAGAATGTTTAATTCTTGAACATCGACTTTAATACCATTTTGCTCCATTTGTGCGATTGGGGCGATTAATGGGCGTTCGATGGTTTCGTAAATTGTTGTCACACGTTCATGAACAAGGCGCGGTTTTAAAAGTTTCCAAAAGCGATAAGTGATTTCGGCATCTTCGGCGGCATATTTGGTGGCATCATTTATGGCAACTTTATCAAATGTAATTTGGCTTTTGCCCGTGCCGCAAACATCTTTGAATGCGATGGCGCGGTGGTGAAGGTGGTGTAATGCCAATTCATCCATGCCATGCCCATTTTTACCCGCATCAAGGCAAAAACTCAAAAGCATTGTGTCTTCGATAGGTGTTACTTCAATGCCATGCTGTGCCAAAACCGATAAGTCATATTTTAAATTATGCCCGATTTTTAAGACGCTTGGGTCGCATAAAATTGGTTTTAAAATTGCCAATGCTTCTTTTAAATCCATTTGATCAATCACGCGTTCGGCAAAAAGGCCTTCATCGCTTGTATGGCCTAGTGGAAGATAAAATGATTTATCATGCCCCACATTAAGGCAAACCCCCGCAAGTGGGCCAGTAATTGAATCAAGGCCGATGGTTTCAGTATCAATTACTAAAAACCCATTATCCTTGGCGATTGCCAAAACTTCTTTAAGGCGCGCGGCGTCTTTTATGGTTTCGAATTTTGAATAATCAATTGGTTCGGGTTTTTGGTGTTCGATATGGGTGATTGTGCCAGTGTCGGGGGCGTGGATTTGTGAAATTGCGCCCGTTTCGGCTTGGTCGGCGATATGGCCTTCTGTGCCTAAATGGGCGCGAACGCGGCGGCTTAATGTGCTAAACTCCATTTTTTCAAGGAAGCCCAAAAGCTCTTTGGCATCTGGTTCGCGCACCCTGAAATCATCAATTGGCACAATATCTGGCACATCATCTTTTAGGGTTACAAGGCGCTTTGAAATTTCAATTTGTTCGCGAAAATTTATTAAAGTGTCACGGCGTTTGGGTTGTTTAATCTCATCGGCGCGGTCAAGTAATTCTTCGAGTGTGCCATATTGATTGATTAATTCGGCGGCAGTTTTTGGGCCAATCCCTGGTGCACCCGGCACATTATCGGATGAATCACCCGCCAAAGCCTGTATATCAATAACTTTATCGGGCGTAACGCCAAATTTTGCCATTACTTCATCAAGACCCAATGGCTTATCCTTCATTGGGTCATAAAGGGCGATTTTATCGCTCATTAATTGCATCAAATCCTTATCGGATGAAACGATGCGAACGCGCGCGCCTTTTTGGGTTGCAAGTCGGGCATAGGTTGCAATTAAATCATCGGCCTCATAACCAAGCATTTCGATGGATGGCACGCCAAAGGCCATTGTTGCTTCACGTATAAGGGGGAATTGTGGCACTAAATCTTCGGGTGCGGGCGGGCGTTGGGCTTTATATTCGGGATAGATTTCATTGCGGAAAGTTTTTGAACTTGCGTCAAATATTACCGCCAAATGGGTTGGTTGATCATCCGAACTTTTGCCATCCGCCAAAAATTTGAACAACATATTGCAAAAACCCGAAACCGCATTAACGGGCAAACCATCAGATTTGCGGTTTAATTTCGGTATTCCATAAAAGGCACGAAAAATATAACCCGAACCATCAATAAGGGTAAGAAGCGAATCGGGGCCAATTTCGTGTGGATGTTGTGTCATAAATTTTTGGTTTTCAGATTAATATTTAATGCTTTAAAGCAAATTTTTGACCGCAATAATTACATTCGGCGTGGCCATCTTGGCCAAGTTCATAATAAGTTATTGGATGACCGCCAGCGCCGCCGCCGCCATCACAGGCAACGCGGTGTTCGGTTACGTATATTACGTTTTCATCTTTTGATTTTATCTGTGCTTTTGCCATGATTCCCAACTTTAATTTTTAATATTGTAAATTTTTATCGCCCTTAATGTCAATCATTCATAGACGCTGTCATGCGGCGCGGATTTAAAGGGTTGCCATTCCTGTTGCGCAAGTTCGGCCCATTTTAAAAACCCATCTGAAGATAATAAATTATCGCGCATTTTGCCCGCCTTTTCACTTAATGGTAGCGAATAAGTGCGGCAGCGCACTGCCATTGGCGTATAAAAAGCATCGGCAATGCAAGGTTTTTCACCAAACAAGAATGGGCCGCCGAATTTTTCTAATTGGCTTGAAAAAATATAATCAAGGCGGTCAATTTCAATTTTTGCATCATCTGAAATTGGCGGGGTTGGAATTATGCGGCGAATATTATGGGTAAAATCATTGCGCATATTGGAAAAACCCGAATGCATTTCACAGGTCAAAGCACGCGCAATTGCACGATCATTCGCATCAATCGGCCATAATTCTTTAGGGCAGATTTCCTCAATATATTCGCAAATTGCCAAACTGTCCCAGATGTTCAAATCACCATGTTTAAGTGCAGGCACAGTTCCAGTTGGCGATACTTCTAAAACATCTTTGATTTGGCGTTTTCCATAACCTTCTTGGTCAAGATCTATTAGTATATCGTCAAAATCAATGCCTGACCAAAACAGCGCAAGCCAAGGGCGCATTGACCATGACGAATAATTGCGTGGCCCGATATAAAGAATTGGTTTTTCAAAAATATTCATAAGAAATTTATGGCCTTATTGGTGATTTTATTCAACATTAAATATGAATTTTTTTATATTCGCCGCCATGATAAATAAGGGGGTCATGGCTTTCATGTCCGCTTGCTTTCATTATTTCGCCTAAAATAATTATATGATCGCCGCCATCAAATTCATTGGTTTTTTTGCATTCAATCGTTGCAATATTATCAGGTAAAATCGGGCATTTATGTTCGCCAATTTCCCATTTTATATTGGCGAATTTATCAAAATTTTGGCGGGCGAAATCTTTTGAAATTGCCTTTTGTTCGCCGTCAAGAATATTGATTGCAAAATTTGGATTATTTTGAAATGCCGCCATAGTGCCCGAAAATTTTGACAAACAAAAAAGCAATAAAGGCGGCTCTAATGAAACGGAGGTAAGGGAATTAATTGTAATCCCACATGGTCTATTATCTTGGCTAAAAGTGGTTACAATCGCAACGCCCGTTGCAAATTGCCCAAGGATTTTGCGCAAGTTTTTATTATCATCGCCATGATTATAATCGGTAGTTTTTTTCATTAAATATTACCATCAATCACGCGCGAATTTTCATCACGAATTGTCCAACCTTGGGCAACATTATTTAGGTGGATGACCCAATGTTCGATTGCATCATCATGTTTACCATCTTCGATTAAATTTATAAGTTTAACGCATGAGCGATAACCCGCGCCAAATCTTTTACGTAATGTTTCTTTGGATTGATTAAATCGGTGCTGGAAATCTTTTTGGTGCGCAACCACCAAATCCAATAAAGCACGATACATAATGCAAAGGGTTTTATTCTTGGCACAGGCAACAATTTCCGCATGGAAATTTGCCATTATTGCGGGAAATTCGTCAAACTTTTCTTGTTCAACTAATTTGCGTAAACCTTCGGCAAGTTGGCGAAAATGTTTGATTTTGCTGGCTTCTTTATTTTTGCAAAATATTTCCAAGGCAAAAGGTTCAAACGCAAGACGCGCCTCATATAAATCAAGAATATTGGCCTTGTTAAATTGCAAATAGCGACCAAAATGACGTGTAAGGTTCTTGCCCGAAAGGCCGGCGATTTTTGCACCACTACGGGAGCCGCGCGTGATTTCGATTAATTCTTCATTTTCTAAAATCCGCAATGCTTCGCGCAATGTTGGGCGCGAAATGCCATAATCTTGCATTAATTGGGATTCAGGTGGCAAAAAACCGCCCTTTTTTAATTCACCAGAAATTATTTTATCGCGCAAATTTTGCGCAATTAATTCGGATGCCTTTGGGATTTTAAGAATATTCATGCACCTAATATACTAGGTTTTATAAGGGATAAAACCGCAAAAAACATCATGAAATTATTTTTTATCTAAGCCAAAAATTTTATCGGTTTTCATAAGGAAGCTTTTTACGCCGCGCGGAGAGCCAAGTGCCCATGAATGTTCAACAACGCGCCCGCCACTATCAATATGCAAAGTGGAGGGGAAGCCCGGAATTTGCATAGATTTTGCAATTGCTTCATTCGCATCATCAATAAGTGGAGTCTTTAATGATGGGTCAAGTTCATCATAATATTTTTTTAAACTTCCAAAACTCTCAGGAACCGAACCAGAATGAACACTAATTACAGAAATTTCAGAGATTTTATTTAGTTTTCTAAGTGCTTCATGCCAATTAGCCATATCTGAAATACAACCATTGCACCAAAGGCCAAAAAAATGAAGAATTAAAGGCTTTTTTAAATTGGCAATATCAATGGTTTTTCCATCAATAGTTTGCCAAATGGAATGGGGTAAATACGTTCCGTATAATACGTGCGCTGGGTCTTGGCCGCACGCCGTATTAAGACCCAAAGCCCCCATTGCAAGCATGATTTCACGTTTTGAAAGTTTCATATTATATCCAATAATGTTCAGTGCCTTACCCATTATATGCTTTGCGTAAAAAATTTTCAAATTAGTTAATATGTTCTGCCTCAAATAATGTGATTGTGTGCTTGCATATCTGCCTTTGGTTGTTAGATTGTAGGAATGAATATTGAAAATAAAAATGAAACCAAAAGCGGTTTCGATACTGTGCGCATTATCTCTGATTTGGGGCCTGCGCTTGCGTTTTTTATTGGCTATTTCCTTGCGCCAAAATTATTTCCTGCCGACCCGATAACTCACGAACCAAAGCCAATTTTAATTGCAACTTTGTTTTTCCTTCCGGTTTCGGTTTTGGCATTTATTTTTTCATGGGTGAAAACCCGTAAAATTTCGCCAATTGCAATGTTTACCTTTGTGATGATTTTGATAATGTCGGGGCTCGGGCTTTGGCT